>NZ_JAUBTL010000050.1:0-58986 GCF_036702475.1 Microcoleus sp. D2_18a_B4 | reverse complement strand
AGGATCGCGAATTAAATAACTTACAATTTTAATTGTTATTGTGGGATGGGCGTCCCGCCCGTCCAAAAAGGACGGGCGGGACGCCCATCCCACTTTCCTTGTGGAAGTTATTTAATTCTCATTCCTTAGTGTAATCTCATTTTAAACCTGATATAATAAAGAGTTAGCCTTTTGAGGCTCCAGACGTTGCGCTGCTAAAATTAGTAGTGAATATTACAGTTGCTATTATACAAACTCTGTCAACATACGTCTGCTGTAGCGTCTACCACATTTTAACTGAATTATGACTGACTCAATTCGCTTCCTCATGTGCGCTCCCGACCACTACGATGTGGATTACGTGATTAATCCGTGGATGGAGGGAAATGTCCACAAATCATCGCGCGATCGCGCCGTCGAACAGTGGGAAAAACTTTACCACGTCCTCAAAGACAACGCCGTTGTAGACCTCGTACCGCCGGCCAAAGGCTGGCCGGATATGGTTTTCACCGCCAACGCCGGCTTACTTTTAGGCAATACCTTCGTCCTCAGCCGTTTCTATCACAAAGAACGCCAAGGCGAAGAACCCTATTTCAAAGCATGGTTTGAAAGCAAAGGTTTCACCGTGCACGAACTCCCGAAAGACTTGCCGTTTGAGGGCGCTGGCGATGCTTTACTCGATCGCGAAGGACGCTGGTTGTGGGCCGGATACGGCTTCCGTTCCGAGCTCGACTCGCACCCGCTACTAGCAAAATGGCTCAACATAGAAGTGCTTTCGCTGCGTTTAGTTGACGAACGTTTCTATCACCTAGACACCTGTTTTTGTCCCTTGACAGGCGGCTATTTGCTCTACTATCCAGCAGCATTTGACTCGTATTCCAACCGCTTAATTGAAATGCGAGTTGCGCCGGAAAAACGCATTGCCATTGAAGAAGCCGATGCCGCAAATTTTGCCTGCAATGCCGTCAATATTGACAAAGTTGTGGTAATGAACAAGGTTAGCGAAGCCTTGAAAACGCGCATTACTAAGGCTGGTTTTCAAGTAATTGAAACGCCGATGACCGAATTTCTAAAAGCGGGCGGCGCCTGTAAGTGTTTGACGCTGCGGGTAACGGAACCGGTGCAAGAAGATCGATCGGCAAACGTGATGGTAGAAAGCCGCACAATTCGCATGGAAGGTCACTTGCTCGATGCTGGTTTAATCAGCCGCGCTTTAGACTTAATTGTCGATCTCGGTGGCAGTTTCCAAGTGCTCAATTTCAATCTGGGAGAGCAGCGGCAAAGCACATCATCTGCGGACGTTAAAGTTTCGGCTCCTTCCCACGATGTGATGGAAGAAATGATGGGAATGCTGATTGACTTGGGTGCAGTGCCGCCACCACAAGAAATTTGCGACGCTATTTTAGAACCGGTAGTGCAAGATGGCGTTGGCCCGGACGACTTTTATGTTAGTACGATTTATCCCACGGAAGTGCGGGTAAATGGTCAGTGGGTGAAAGCGCAAAATCAGCGGATGGATGGTGCTGTTGCTATTACTGAAACCGCTGATGGCCCAGTGGCTAAATGCAAATTATTGCGCGATTTAAAAGTAGGAGAAAAAGTCGTTGTAGATGTAGTGGGTATCCGCACCATCCGCAAAACAGAATCGCGGGAACAGCGCAATTCTCAAGAATTCAGCTTTATGTCGGGCAGCGTTTCTAGCGAGCGCCGCGTAGAATTGGTGGTGGAACAAGTAGCGTGGGAATTGCGCCAAATTCGCGATCGCGGTGGCAAAGTTGTAGTTACGGCGGGGCCTGTTGTTATCCACACTGGCGGTGGCGAACATTTAGCGCATTTGATTCGCGAAGGTTACGTGCAAGCGTTGTTGGGCGGAAATGCGATCGCAGTTCACGACATGGAACAATCGAATATGGGAACCTCTTTAGGGGTTGACATGAAACGCGGTGTTGCTGTGCGCGGTGGACACCGGCACCACTTGAAAATAATTAACACTGTGCGACGTTACGGGAGTATTGCAAAAGCTGTTGAAGCAGGGTTGGTTACTAACGGTGTGATGTACGAGTGCGTGAAGAACAATATACCGTTTTCTCTTGCGGGTTCGATCCGCGATGACGGCCCACTTCCCGACACGCAAATGGATTTAGTTAAGGCTCAAGAAGAATATACCGAACTGCTGCGCGGTGCGGATATGGTGTTAATGCTGTCGTCTATGCTGCACTCAATTGGTGTGGGAAATATGACGCCGGCGGGTGTGAAGATGGTCTGTGTGGACATTAATCCGGCGGTGGTGACGAAATTGAGCGATCGGGGTTCGATCGAATCTACTGGAGTTGTTACCGATGTCGGATTGTTCCTCAGTTTGTTGGTGAATCAATTGGATAAATTGACTAGCCGTCATCATGTAACTCAATCTGTTTAGAGTCGGCGGTTGAAACCGCGTCTACACAAACGAAGTCAGCTTGCGCGGACTGAAGAATAGAGGCTGGTAGGGTGCACAATGTGCACCTTACAGAGCCGATAATAATGCTCATTATCATCGATCAAAATGCGCCCCAATAAATTGAGCGATCGCCCTGTCGATCGCCCTTTTCTCCTGCAGAGGATGTAATTTCTAAATTAGGGGCGGTGACGGGAGACAAATCGCCCGGTAAAGACCTAATTCGCAACTCATTTAGCAAAGCATTAATATTGTTCGGCTCAGCATCCAGAATGCTTGCCAGCGGCAGCAGATTTTGCACTGCATATTCGCCGAGTCGAGCATTAATACTCTCTGCTAAATAGCAGAGCATAATGTATCTGCTACTGCTACTGATAATATGAAATATTTTATTCAACTCATCAAAGTATTGAGTCCCCGGTATAGATGCCGCGATTTTGGTTTCACCCTTCCAGAATAAATCTACATGAATTTGACTAGCTGGCGAAACTTTAGCCTTTGCAATCCAGATGATATCGAGGATTGGTTCCGAGTCGCGCTCGTGGAAAATCAGCCGCTTTAAACCCGATATAAATTCTGGGGAATTTAGCGTATTTTGCCATTCTCGACACCAATCATTACTTTTAGAATTTAGGGCATTTTTGACCGTCGTCGGACGTTCAATCACATCTTTTAATAAAGAAAGACTTCCCGCAGCTTTGGCAAAGTTTGGGGAGATGTGCTGGTGCAGTATCCGGTTGGGATCAATGTAATCTTTGCGCCAAGGTGCGTCCGGGATGAGAACTTGACAGGCGGGAGCAAGTGTGATGTTAGCAGTAAGAATCGGTGGGTTTTTCACTATGCAGCCTTCTAATGACTGTTGAGATTCTAGACGGCCGATGACCTCGATCGCAGAGTTTTTATCTGCTGCGTTTAAAGGTGTGTTGCTGTACTCTGCTGCTAATTCTTCGAGAAAATCTAGGTAATCTTGTACAACAGGCGATCGCCCTTGTCCCAAAAGCTGATAGACTTCGGAAAATGGATGAGAAACCGCTATAGTTGTGCGGCGGTTGCCGAAAAAAGGCACGTCATCCAAAAAAGCGTATTTTGGCCGCCAAAACTTACCCCTAGACTCATCCCACAGACATTGACGGTGAGCAAAGCGCTTTTGAATTTGCTGGCGTTGTTCGCTGGAAATACTGCCTTTGATGAAAGTATCATCGAGATACTTGTAAATTGCCTTTACTGATTGTAAATGTGCGTTTAGAGCGTCGGATGTCGTGATTTCAACTGTCATTTTCCCAAGTTTTGATTAGTGTATCAAAGTGGTCGATAACTGTAGTGGTATCTACAGGCTGAAAACCAAGTGCAGTTCTGATTTCGGGCTTCAGCAAGTCGCGCTCAGGGCGTGCAAATAAAAATTTTTGGCTAGCAACTAAGCGAACATCTTGAA
This sequence comes from Microcoleus sp. D2_18a_B4, assembly GCF_036702475.1. Lineage (NCBI taxonomy): Bacteria > Bacillati > Cyanobacteriota > Cyanophyceae > Oscillatoriales > Microcoleaceae > Microcoleus > Microcoleus sp. D2_18a_B4. The sequence continues at coordinate 55,138 of NZ_JAUBTL010000050.1, read as the reverse complement.
TGAAACAGACATCTTTAGCGCGATACAGCCTGGGTTCAGGTATCGCAGCGGCGGGATATTGGCTTAACTTCTCAGGATTTTGCTCGACAGGAAGCCAAGGTTTATCTGCGAGTGTTTCAGCCAGTGTTTTGTTGGTATTCCCAATTTGGGTATATTTTAGTGCCTCCCAATTATCAACTATGTAGTTAAAAACCGCAATACAAGCATCGGTTACTGCGCCTGTACCCGAACGATTGGCGGTTTGAATTAGATTGTCAACACAAGCTGCAATGTCATCTGCACTCAAGGTTTTTCGCATCCCCAAATTATCGAAAAAATCGAGCCAGAGTGCATAATCCTGCGAGTAAAATTCCATGTCTGGAATAGCTGCTAAATTTCCGAGAATGTTGCGGATTACTTGACTTTCGGGATTGTAAATTAGTTCGATAGAGCGTAATCTGCGATCGCTACAGCGTACCAAACGCGCCTTTTTCAGCTCTTCCTGGAATGAAAAAGCATTCTCTCCTGCTTTTTCTAGTTCTTTGCAAGCATCATTCAGATGCTCTCGAATCCACGCCAGCGCGATTAATTGTTCTTCAGGAGCAAATGAGGCATACTCAGGTAACAAACACTCGCGAATTAGTCTAGCGCGATTCAGTACCGGAACTTGCAAAAATTGGAACAGCCGCAGCCATTGCCTGTTTTTTTCTATGCGTAAAAGCCTCAACGTACCTGCAATTTCCGGCGGTTCGTATCCACCGCCCGGAAGGTAGACATTTTCATCGTTGAGGGAAACTATTTCGTGGGAAGTTGTGGGGTAAATTGGTAGTTGACGCAGCTTGTTGAGGCTATCTTGGTCGTAATTTGTTGGTTCTGAAGCTGCCAGGAAATTGAGGAGAGAGGTATAATGCTGTTGGTGGTAGGGCGGCAAACCTCGATCGCACCGCGAAGATACTGTGTCTAGGACATCTGGGCCTGTCAGAAAATAGACTAAGAGATTTTTGTGTCTTTGAGCAAATTGGGCGATCGCACTTTCAAGTTTAGCCGGTGCTTTGACAAGCGTCACCCCAAAATACTGTACAGCCTCGATCGTTTCCGCTGCAATATTATCAGCGCACAACAAAGGAGTTTCCGCAGTTCCTCCTTTGTGAAGCTTACCATCATTTCCCGGAACCAGTGGAACTTTCTTTAATTCCTCGACTGTTTCTGGCGACAGATATCTGGGGGAGATATTAAAAAAATAATTGTATACGAGAGTCAACCACTCTGCATTTGGTGGATTTAGTGCATCAGATTGCCAATCGCATTGTGACTGCGTTGAACTAATGACATAAACCAATTTTCTCGCTACTTCTGTAGCCTTCATTTCTGACACGCCAATCATGTTATGTGTAGGCACTACCTGGCTTAAATCTTGATGCAAAAACCATTCTAGATGATCGGCAAATATCTGCCTTGATGTCTCTTCGGAAAAGTAAATAGTGCCTATCGGGTTGTAACCAAATACTTGCAGAGTATTATTAGCGAGAAAAGCTAGCGGCAAACCGCGCAAATCCCGGTGATTGTCGCTGATGCAATAGCGCAGCATATTCGCAATCCACTGTCTATTTTGCAAGCTGGGTTTCGGTGCATCTTGCAAGGGGACGCCTAGCTGTTTGTTTTCGGTTAAGTGTTGTCGCAAGTTAGCTGCCGTGAATGTTTGCAACAGCAAACCTGCATCTTTAAAAGCTGCCAAAATAGAATCGGGTAATGGCGGTTCGGGAATGTCGATATTGTCGGCGCGCATTGCTGCTAATAATTCGTCCCACAACTTTTTAGAAGGTAGATTTTTGACTGTCGGAGGCGTCACCCATCTTGTTTGTGACACCACTGCCCCGCTGAATAGATGTTGAGTTACAGCGTGTTCTACAGCCGATCGCACAACTTCTCTCTGATACAATAACTTGATTACAAAGCAGTACAGTTCTTCCAGAGCTTTGCTAGTAGTAATTTTGCTAACCGGCCAAAGTTGGTAAAATTCTTCTGGCTTAAACCGTCCGATATCTTGCACTAAATCGACAATTAAGTTAGCACAAGCGCGGGACAAAACGTGCTGCGCGAGTAGCCCGTTCCAAATAGCTCTCGGCCTGTCTTTTCCAGTTTGTCCGCTGTCGCTGCTGAGGTTGTCCCGCGAACTATTTAAGTTGAAAAAACCGTTGATGTGAACCGCCAGCCCGGTTTCCAGGGGAAGCGGCAAAAAACAGTAAACTTTGCCGGAAACAGGTTGAGGATTTCCCTCGGTACTAACAGCATTAATTCTAGCAGCCGCGCCCGCCCAAGGCAAGACTTTTTCTTGGCTTTCGTACATTGATTTTATGACTTTTGCCAAATCGCCGCCTTCGTCTGTGCGAATTAAACTGACTATTCTCCAAGTAGACTTGATTGTGCGATCGCAGCTAATCGTTTCTATCTCGTGACGGTAAGAAACCGATACCAAACCGTCAGGATTGCGGCGGCACAATTCCAGCAGTTTGTCGGGAGTCTCTGGAATTGCATTGAGGAGTTTTTGCCGCGCTTCTCGGACTTCTTGCGGATTTTTGGTGACAATCGCCAGAATTTCTTGCCTGGTTTCTTGACTGTTTGCCGGAATTTCGTAAACTCTAATTTCCTGAACCGATTTCAAAAATAGCAAAAGTTCTTCACCGGAATGCCTCAGTTCGTCTAGCAGTTCCTTAACGTTTGATTCGGTGAAAGCTTGTTTGCGAATTTCGCTATTTTCCGCGTGTTCTGCACTTCTTAAAGGCAGGCGAAACAAAGTGCCTTGAAAATTTGTATCTCCAAATGGCAATCCTCCCGCTGCGTAGACTTGCATAAAATCGGGATATTTTTCGTACCATTTAGCGTCTGCCAAATTCCATTCGCGTCCCGGTTCTTGTCGGGAAGTGCCGGGAATCGCCGCGCCGTGAGGGTCAAAAAAGATGATGCGATCGCGCGATACGAAACTAGGATAATCTGTAACATGATATATTGCATTAAACCCGACGCCAAATCTACCCGTTTTCTGCAAATCTCGCGCTTTTTCGCTTTGTCCCAGACTGCGAATGCTCTCAAAATCTTTATCTGCAAACACGCGATCGTTGTAGACTAACATCGCCGGCCCCATTAGCCGTACCATACGATCGTCAGGCAATTGTTTGACCGGATGGTGGCGCCAATCAAGAGTAATTTCTACGCGCGTTGCTTTAGCGTCGTCAGCATTTTGGATCAACTCTTTGATAATGCCAACGCCTTCGGGATAATCTCGGATAATCCCTCTCAAGCGGGCGATCAAGGGTTCGGATTGGTAGAAAGACTTGCCCTCAATTTCGCTGTTGCTGTAAGCCATAGATGTTCTGACGACTAAAAGCGGGAGGAATTTAAATGCGATCGCGCATCTTCACTTTGTATCTAATACTATACAAGCGAAGCGTAAATACAAGTAGGGTGCGCGCGCAGCAACCTACCGAAAGCTATTCGTAATATTGCAATAAAAAGCCTCAGACCCGCAAGTCTGAGGACCGGAGTTCCTGAAAATCGTCACTTCTTACTATTGTCGCCAACAAACACCACAACATACAAGAGGGGTGCAACCCAGCACGGCAGTTTTTGGCAGACAGAGATTGCTTCCTGACTCGGAAGGCGAAAGCAATTTTTAATTCCACACTTCACGAAAGCAAAACAATTCCTCTCGCCATTTAAATATCTGGGTTGATAATTTAGCTTTAGGATGGGAGTCTGTCCTCGATCGCAATATAAGGAGCACCGTGAGTCCCCGTATATATTTGAGTCGGGCGGTAAATGCGGTTTGCCTCTAGCTGTTCCTTCCAGTGGGCCAACCAGCCGGCAACACGGGCGATCGCAAAAACTGGTGTAAATAAGTCCAGCGGAATTCCCATTTTGCGGTAAACCAAACCCGAATAGAAATCTACATTTGCATAAATTCCCTTGTGAGCTAGTTTTTCCTCAACCACTTCTTCTAACTTGATAGCAATGTCGTAATAATCGTCGTGGCCGAAGTTCTCAAACAACTGTTCCGCTAACCTCTGAAGAATAGTTGCTCTGGGATCTTTCACCTTGTAAACTCGGTGACCGAAACCCATAATTTTGTCCTTATTTGCAACGCACTTCTCGACAAAAGGCCGCACATTTTCTACCGAACCAATTTGCTCCAACATATCAATCACTTCTTCATTAGCTCCCCCGTGCAGCGGCCCCGCCAAAGTGCCAACTGCTGAAGCAATCACTCCGTAAGGGTCTGTCAGCGTCGAAGCTGTTACCATTGCCGAAAATGTAGAGGCATTAATTGTATGTTCAGCGTGGAGAGTCAGACAAGTGTCAAAAATGCTAGCTAACAGCGGATCGGGTTCTTGCTCGTTGAGCATATAAAGAAAGTTAGCCGAGTAGTCCAAGTCATCCCTCGGCCGCACCGGGTCATTTCCCCGTCGCATTTGCTGGAACGCTGCTACCATTGTGGGAATCTTAGCTAGCAGCCGCACTACAGCTTCTCGAATGTATGCTGGGTTAGCCAGAGCTCTGCGAGAGTAGAACAAGCCCAAGGCTGCCGCTGAAGCTTGCAGGGCGTCCATTGGATGTCCTCTTTCAGGAAAGCATTTCATCATGTCCCGGATGCGATATTTGATCCGGCGGTGATAGCGAATTTCATGCTCGAAAGCTTCGAGTTCTTCCTTTGTCGGAAGTACCCCCCAGATTAATAAATATGAAGTTTCGAGAAAGGAACTTTTCAGTGCCAGTTCCTCGATGCTAATCCCGCGATATTCCAGCAACCCTTTTTGTCCATCGACGTAGCTAATGCTGGACAAGGTGGCGGGAACACCTTCTAAACCTGGTTTGAATTCGCCGACGACCATTGCGATACCGTTTTGTGTGAGTTCAATCTACATAAAAGTACATTACCAGAAACCAAGATAGTGTCGCAGTCTTAACAAATAATCATTTAATTGGGGTTCAGAAACCGGGTTTTTCAACAGACAGCCCGATCGCACCGCTGCGTATTGTCGCCCCTTTTTCCCGGTTTCCCCGTCCCAGAATGCCGTTTTAAGAGGGCTGGCGCGTCCTGTTAATGTCGGGGCGGTTCGCTGTTTCTAGTGCAGCAAAAACTTGGGCGCAGTTAGCCAAAACATTTGGCTGCGGCCCACAGGGGAGCCGGTTTCCGGGAGGATTAAGCCGATGATACCTGCTTTTTTGAGAATCAGGGCATCTTGCGATCGAGCCCAAAGCAAAGTTTCTGCCCAGTGGCCTAAGTCTGGTTGGTGGCCCACCAGGGCCAAGCTGCCGCTACCTATTTCCTGCCACTGTTTGTACCACTCCAGCCAGTTCCCGATGTCTCCTGAAGGTGCGAGGGCGGCGGATTCTTCTATTTGGGAACTCAAACCGACTGTTTGCAGGATTTGCGCCGTTTGCTGGGCCCGCAGTAGGGGACTCGTGAGAATCAAGTCAAACTGAATTTCGAGCTCGTACAGCCGTTGGGCAATTTTCCGGGTTTTACGATCGCCCTCTTTAGTCAGGGGGCGTTCAGAGTCTGTATCATATTCTTCGGGTGCGGCGGCGATACCGTGCCGGATCAGATAAATAACCATATATCAATACTTCCAGGCATTTTATTATCCCGTTTTTCTAGGAGCGGTCTAGGATATACCTACCTTTTGCCTATTCTACAACTGGATTAAGCTCTGGCGCCGTCATCTGGTTGGCGCTTGTGTAACGATCGCGCCCTTGTCGTTTCGCATCATATAATGCTCGATCGGCGAGGGCAACGAGTTCATCCGGTGATGTTTCCGCAGTGGGAATCACAGTTGCAATTCCCATGCTAACAGTCACGATCGCGCTCACATCAGATTGCTCGTGAGGGATTCCCAAATCTCGGATTGCCTCTCGGATCGACTCAGCAACCGCCATCGCGCCATCCGCATCCGTATTCGGTAGGATAGCAGCGAATTCTTCGCCCCCGTAACGTGCCAACAGATCCGATGAACGTTTAACCGCAAGTGCCGCCGATGAAGCCACTTTTACTAAACAAATATCCCCAGCTTGATGTCCGTAGCAATCGTTATATCGCTTGAAATAATCTACATCCAACATAATCAACGAAAGCTGTTGTTTCCCCTGCATCAGTCGGTGCCATTCCGACTCCAATCGCTCATCAAAACAGCGGCGGTTTGCTACTTGTGTTAACCCATCTGTCGTAGCAATTAATCTTTCTTGTTCCGCCCGGTGTCTGAGCATCTCCTCGGCCCGCTTGCGTTCTGTAATATCAGCAAAAGTCGTTACTACTGCATAGGGTTGAGACTGATTCATTTGGAATAGCGGTTGCGAATTAATCGAAATCCAAGTCAGCGTTTTATCCGATTTGTGAATGCCCATCACCACATTTGATACGGGTTTTCCCGTCCGTAGGGTAATCATTGCCGGATGCTGTTGGCAGGGGAAGGGAGAGCCATCTTCCTGAACGGTTCGCCAGTCTAAATCTATGGATGTACGCCCCATCATTTGTTCGGGGCTCAGTCCGAGAATCCTTCCGGCACTAGCATTACAGGTAGTAATTTGTCCGTCTGCTAGCTGAAGTACGACGCCTTCAGTCATGCTTGTAATCACAGAACGATACCGTTCCTCGCTTTCCTGTAATTGACTCAGGAGAATGTTTTTAGCATCAAACTCTGAAGCCAGATGCAGACTACCCGCCAAAAACCCCGCCATCAGTTGTAAGGTATGAATATCTGACTCTGTAAAGGCACAGGGTGTACCGGAAACAACTTTTAAGACGCCAACCCGATCGTCCTGATAGAACAAGGGAACAACCACCAGTGACCGGATACCAATGCGCTGACAGGCAGACTGATCCACCCGTCCATCGGTTTGTGAATCATCGCAAAGCATGATTTGGCCGGTGGCAATACATTTTCCCGATAAACTTGTCCCTACTTTGATCCGTAATCCAACATAGGCGCTGGCGATACCGCTGGCGGCCCGATACACCAACTCATCCCCTTCCAGCATTTCAATCACGGCCCCATCGGCACCGAGCGATTTTTGAGTTCGCTCGGTAATCACCGCCATGACTGCATCGAGATTGGGATTGCGGATGGCGATTTCCTGTTGGGTGGCAATCACCACAGCCAGACGCTGGAACTCTTGTTGTAATGCTGCTTCTGCTTGCTTGCGAGCGGTGATATCCTTCATAAAGCAGTGATGCCCGATCAATCGCTCCTGCGAGTCGTAGGCTGCCAACATCACCCATTGCTGGTAAAAAATCGAACCATCTTTCCTGATACCACGGCCCTCAACCTCCACTCGGCCCTCGGCTAGCATTTTTTGATAAGCCGCAATCATCCTGTCGCAGTCGTCGGGATGAACTGTTTTCTGCCAATTCATACCAACCATTTCTTCAGGTTGATAACCCACTATATTCCCGTAGGCTTGATTAACGCTGATATATCGTCCGAAAACATCCACCCGCGAGATGCCTTCGACGGCATTAGCAAGGGCTATACTCATTTCTCTGAGTTCTGTTTCCGCCTGGACACGATCCGTAATGTCTTGGGATGTACCAAACAACCGAATAACTTGTCCCTCTGCATTGAGTTGGACCTGTCCTCTGGCTTCGGTATGGCGGATAGAACCATTCGGGCGCACGATTCTGAGGCGCAATAGATAAGGCTCTCCGTGAGTGAGCGCTCGTTGAACTACCCGGTGTAGCTGTCTGGCACTTTCGGGATGGTAAAGCCGCAGGTTTTCTTCATAGGTAGGTTCGCCTAGGGCGCTGGATCGTCCCAAAATCTTGAAGAGTTCGGGAGACCAGGTAATTTTACCCGTAATCACGTCAAATTCCCAGCTACCGATGTGGGCAACCCGCTGGGCTTCTGACAACCGAGTTTCACTCTTTTGCAGGGCTGTTTCTGTCTGCTGGCGGTCGGTAATGTCTTTTTCGTTCACGAGCAACATCGGGTTGCCTGTTACCGGGTCGTTGGTACACCGCACGTCCATCCCATGCCAGCGAATTCCCGCCAGAGTCATCACTTGAGCCTCCGTGCTAAATACCTCACCGGACTTAAGAACTGCCATTGCTCGCTCTGCTACCTGAGAGTCAACAAAGCGACTCAAAAAAGCATTATCTGTCGCAGAGTGAGGTGGCTGCATATCCCCATAACAGCGCAAGGCCGCCGGGTTTTGCAGCAGCGGCACACCTTCGAGGGTGTAGAGCGAAACCATCAGCGTGGTGTGTCGGATTGCCTCGATCGATCGTAGGGTTTCCGGTTCGATTTGAGGAGCGGTTTCGACCTTACCCTCGACCAGGATTGCCAAACGCCCGCTATCAATCCTGATGCCAGAGCACCGACAGCCGACAGAAACAGGCTCACCGCCCGGATAAAACGTCCACTGCTCGGACAAGGTTTGGCCTTGCTCAAACTGCAGCAGATAGCTCTGCAAGCGAATTCGCGTACACTCTGACAACATATCGCTAAAGTTGTGGCTCGCGAGTTGCTGCCGCGTCGAAGCATTCCACAGGTACAAGGAGGCTTGGTTGGCCCAGCGGATTTGCCAATCCTCAATATCAAATATCCAGATCGGGTTTTGCAACAAGTCAAAGGCTTTGAGGTGGACAATATCGCCGCTGAGGGAACAGGCAAACTCGGGTTGTAGACAATTTTGATGATTGACTCTTGACGCGCTTTCTGTATTGGGATCAGTTTGATTCGGTTCTGTTTCCAGTTCCGGCGGTTGATTGAAAGGCGGCACCGGGTGGTGAGATTCCAGATGCCGCATCCTCAACCCGATCTGCGCTGCAACGTGTTGCATGATCTGAATATCCAGAGGTTCCCACTGACGCGGACTTCGGCATTGATGACCAATCAACAGTCCCCAAAGCTTCGGAGATTGCTGCTGTTTGCCATCTAGCAAGATTGGCACAACTAAATTTGCCTGAACCTGGATGCGATCGAACAATTCGACATCACAAGCTTGAAGATGACCGCTGTGAATATCAGAAATGCTGCTCGTTTGTCCCTGGCTGTAACGCTCTACCCAGGTAGCTTCAAAGCAAGGAGCGTAAATCTGTTTTCCTAGGATTTGTGGCCACTGGGCATCAACCGATTCAGCAAATACTACGCCCTCTCTATGCGGTAGGAAGCGATAAATAATCACGCGATCGGCTTGCAGCAGCACCCTGCTTTCTTCTACCGCACATTGCAAAATTGTCTCCAGCTCCCCTAACTCGTTGAGTTGAAGTGCAATTTCTGAAACTTTTTCTATGATTTTCTCTAACGAGCAAGAGAAAGTCTGTTTTGTAGACATCTCCATGTTCCTTTTTTTGTTAAGCAATTTTATACTATTCTAACCGGCGACAAATAAATATAAAATTTTGTTTTAACTCGTAGGAATCGCTGGCGGGGCTTAGGAAACAACCAATATTTATGTAGCTATCCAAACTTTTTGTGACTGCTACAATTGCTTTTTTTATGTCATTTAGCCAAGGGTTTATGTTGTTTGGTATCTATTTTGCTTCTTCTCAAGCGTTTTTTTGCTAATTATTATCGAAAATCTTTTGCACCAACTATAACAATCCTCGCATCATTTGTGTAATTATTGTCGGGGCAAAACCCACGCCCGGTTGCCCAGCTTTAGCCTGGGTAGGCAAAGAAAGGCACTACGCCTACATCGGGAGCATCTCAATGAAAGCAGCAAAGCTCGAAATTGGAATTAGGAGTCAGGAGTCAGGAGCCAGGAGAAAAGAGTCAGAAGGAAGAAGAAAGAAGTGTTTTTGCAAATATGAGATGCTCCCGCCTACATCTTTGTACGACTTCTGCAAGGATTGCTATATAACAAATTGTGATTAATTTAGCGAAGAAATAAGAAATTATCAAAAAATCAACCCTGGATAATTATTAAAACTTAATAATTCTTGGGGAGTTTAGTAAACTAGATAACAATAAATTTGCCCCGCTACCTGGTTTTTTTACCAAAATACTTCGTTGTATCCCTTGACAATAGTTAAAAAACCCGGTTTCTTTGATGTGTATTTTTGCGAAAGGGGGAGAAAATTTATTACTGGTAGTCCTGGAGGGATAAACCGGGTTTTTCAACCCCCTTATATCGTTTCAGGTTGCATCGTAATAATAAAATCGAGTTGACTGTTAACACTCAACCATTGAGTTTTTTCACCCCTCCTTCTACAGTCAACAGCCAGTCGATTTTAGATTTTAGATTTTAGATTTTAGATTTTAGAATTGACTCCACAGATGAATCTGGAAGCGGGAAATTAGGTGTAAAATATTGCGCTTGTCAACAGTCAACAGTCAACAGTCAACAGTCAACAGTCAACAGTCAACAGTCAACAGTCAACAGTCAACAGTCAACAATTTTCAATAAGCTTTTTATGCGCGGGTTCTCCTGTCCAACCCCTACTCCCCATAAGAAAATTTAATTTTTGTGGAACAGGCCGGATAGCCTGTTCATGACAGAAGTGCACTGGGCTTGACACTCCCCAGCCTGAAGGCATGGGGATTCTTAAGACCATAATTTAAGTCTTAAAGGCGCTGACAACTCGCCTCTACTGATTCCGCTTAGATCAAGTCCAAGCATCACCGCTACTTTTCTACCAATGTTGCCACAAGCATTGCAATCTGCATTAATTAGCCAGCCTTGCGCCGTTCGGTACAAACCACGTTTAATCCGCGTGCCAATTGGAAGCCACCCTTCGGGTTTTTCGCCGAAAGTAGGTAGCAAATCACGATCGACAAAAGAAGCTTTTGACGAATAAGATTCTTCCGTTTCAACGAACCTCAAGCCATACTGCTCACAGAGTTGAGCAATTCTATCTTTCAGTCTGCCCGTAGGGATTTGCACAAACTTTTGATTAGTTTTGCTTCCCATGTTGGCAGAATTTTTTTGTCCCTTATTCCAACCGAATACAACCGTTCCTATCCGATTTTTCAAGCAGTGCTTAATTACCTTCCTTGCTGCCTTGTTAACGGCGTCTCGCATCTGACGATTCCGTCTTTCGGTCAAGCTGGCAAGCCTTTTAGACCAATAGCCATTAACTTTTCCCTTCATGAGAAATGCAACTCGTCTGTTGTATCCCTGGTTAAGCGACTTTAAAAGCTTGCCATCGACGATAAAACTTGTACCGACATTGCTCACGCAAGTTAACCAGTTATCTACGCCGTGGTCGATCATTAAGCACTTAGCAGGGTCTATATCTGCCTGGACATTGGTCGTTGTGTAGACAAACTCTAGGTAGAAACAGCCGTTCCGGGGAAGTATGCGATATTCCCGAATCGCTTTGAAATCAAGATTAGAAGGCATCGGAAGGAAAAACGCATCTAGACCGAACCACGCTTTAACCTTGCTACCCAAAGGGAATCTCAACATTCCGTCGTTGAGTTTTACCGACCTACCTGTAAATGTCACAAGTGCCATTCCGCCTTGACGATATTTCGGTAGCTTCGGACGTTCCGTAATTACGCCATTTTTAAAAGCCTTTAGTAATCCCATAAATGACTTAAAAGACTCTGCTACGCCCGTCAGAATTTGTTGAGCAGTATCAGAGTAGAACGCTTGATAGTGTCGGTTTCGGTTTTCCGTCCCCAAAACTTTGTGCAACTGAGCACGGTTTGGGATTTTACCAGTTTTAAAGTATAGCTGGCGGGCATAGTAAGTCCCACAATTAGAAAGTTTTGCAGATTCAGAACACAGGTATTCAATAATAGCTTGAATATCTGAATCAACTCGAATTAAATTTTGTTGACAGCCCAACATGAGTCATCCTCTTTGTTGTCATATAATCATACAGCAAAAACTCGAAAAACTTCCTGAATAAACGTTTATTTTTTCGGATTCAGGAATCTGAATTTGCAATTATTGAAGAACATTGCAAAGCTGTAGCTAGAACTAAAACTGATGTACTTAGAGAGAATTAATCAGGAGCCTCAAGGTTAAGGGAAAGCCGTCCTAAAAGGACGGGGCTTCAGCCCTCCGCTACGCTCCACCCAATTTTTTGGTGAGTTCCAACCCTCAATAAGAGTTAAAAACCCGGTTGATGAGAGTAGAAGTGCGGGCAGGACTGATTATCAAGTTGAGATTTTGCCCGGAATAAGAAAAAAACACGGCAAAACCTGGTAGCAACCGGAGGTTGAACCCCGCATCGCCTTCCCAGGCTGTTGCTGGAATCAATACCGCACCTAGAAACCCTAGAGTTAATGATCGTAAACAGGATTGTCTTTAGGACTAATTAAATGCAGCAACTTTTGCTTGATCTGATCGTCGAATACTTCCCATTTCTGCCTTGCATAATCGCTGTTCTCATTGCCACCAGAAAGAAATCCCACCGGAATTTCAAAACCTCCTGCTTGACTTCTACCGCCGCCAAAAAAGCGTCCTTGAGCATCTTGACCGAAGGCTTCTTTAATGAATTCGTCCGGGTCGAGAGTAAGTTTATTAGTTCGCAGCGAGCCAATTACTACTTCAATTTCTTCGTCTTTGTCGTGAACAATTGCGTAAACAACTGCTGTGTGTACGTTCTCTTCTGTTACTAAAAAGTCCGCCGCTTGGGGAATAGAATCCCGATCGTCATAGCGGAGGTAGCCGATGCCGGCGATCGAAAAATTGTTCTGGACGGTGCGGTGTTTGAGCGATCGCTCGATCGCGTCCATCACCCACTTAGAACGAGACGACTGTAACACGGCATTCAGCAACTGCGGGTCGTAAAATCGGCTCAAATAAGCCGCAGCTAAAAAGTCTTCCTCCTGAGCTTGTCTGAGGGCGATCGTATCCGATCGCAAACCGTGCATCAAAGCTGTAGCGCACTTGATGTGCAGACTGACGCTGGCGTCGAGAGTTAACAGTCCAGCCTGTAAATACTCGGCAAAAATCGTGGCTGTAGCGCGGATTTGAGGGCGCAAATCGATAAATTCTGCGTTCATTTCCCCCTGCAAATTGTGATGATCGATGACGGCGGCGATCGGAACTCCAGCCGCTAAAATATACCCGGTTAAGTTACAAGTCGTCCCTTGGTTGTCAATGAAAGCGCAGCCCTGAAACACCGACAAATCCTTAGTTTTTAGTGTTTCCACCGTCCAGCGCTGCAACGGCAACCCTGTCAATTTAACTAAGGCAATATTTTCTTGGTGGCTGAGGGCGCCGGCGTAGATAATCTCGCATTGGATATCGTACTGTTCGGCGATTAATTTGTAAGTCCAAGCGCTTGAAAGTGCGTCGGGGTCTGGAAAATCTTGCAGCAAGATTAACTGGCGAGTGCCTTTGTGCCGATCGAACATTTGGCGCAATTGCTCGACTTTGCGATCGTGCAATTCCTCGCGGAGACGGCCGCGATTCTCTTCGGAAGCAACATCGGCTTTGCTGCGCCGTTTCCCAGGCGCACTCACTCCCGGTACAACCTCGCTGCTGGAATCAAACTCACCTTCGCGGTTGCCAGATGTTCCATCGGAATTGGTAAGGGCGTGGTCTTTCATCATTAAAAATTAACAATTTAACTATTCAGGATTGGCACGACATTGGCTCTTAAACCCGGTTTCTTTGTAGATGCCTCGTTATCAAAGCCAATACTTATTACGAGAAACCGGATTTAAGAGGGTAAATTCTCTTTAACTTTTTACCTCATGCACGGCGTGTGCGTTGCAACGAAGCAATCTCAGGACTCAGAACTTCCGCAAAAAACCCCCGCGCTTGCGCTGACAGGGGTTTTAAAGGCCTATTACATATTTTTGCCATTCTTTGTGCATACCGCTCTTAACGTGTTTAGTCACTTCAAAATAAAGACCGCTGTGAGGTTTCCGAGGCGGATAGCGCAGCGGCATTCCCGCTTCTTTTGGCGTGCGGCTGCCTTTATTGACATTGCAGCGCACGCAGGCGGTGACGAGGTTTTCCCAACTGTCCCCTCCTCCGCGCGATCGGGGAATTACATGATCGAGGGTTAAATCGTCCCCCGTATAACTACAGTATTGACAAGAGTGTGCGTCCCGGTGCAAGATGTTCCGGCGGGTTAGCGGAATATCCTTATAGGGAACTCGGACGTAATGCCTGAGTCGGATCACAGTTGGTAGCGGGAAGTTTGGCGCAATAAATTTCCCGTTGTGTTCTACCTGTTCTGCTTTTCCTTTCAGCAACAAAACTACCGCCCTTCGCCAATTGGTGATGTTAAGGGGTTCGTAGGAGGCGTTCAGCACCAGAACATTGCCCATTGTTGATTATTAAAGAGAATATTTTTACCGATGGTAACACAGGTTCCCATTTAGGTGGGACGGGATCGGGAAGAGCAAGGCGATCGCAAAAAACGGTGAAAAACCACTCCTTTACCCTATACCTTGGCGCCGGGGCCCCCTAGGGCTGCATCTATTTTCTGCCGTCGGTGTTTGTCAGCGAGCATTTTTCCCTGAGCTTTGGCTTAGATGAGGCCAGTGTGTGCGAAGGCAAAAATTTGCAGAATAAATTTTATTTTTTTCTCTAAATGCCTAATCTTCCCGGCAACAAACAGTTTAACTTTTTAGACTATTAATAACCTTAAATGAAAAAGCTTATTACTGCTCATGAAATTTCGGCTCTTAAAGTCAGCTTTTAGCGCGTCAATTATTGCCCTTGCTGCTCAGATTTTAGCAAACAGTCCAGCCTTTGCCCAAGCGCCTTCATTCTTCTGCGGCGCTGCTGGCGGCCGCCCAGCTACAATTGCTGTCCAACAAGGCAAAAATATTCCCGTTATTTTGTGGCTAGCTGATAACTATTTTAATGAATCAGGAGAAGATGCGATTACTCGGTGTACCAGAGTCTCAGGAATTCTCAACAACTCGCAACCCCAAGGAAGCTGGGAGAATGTTGTCACAGCAGGTGCATCTAGCAACGGTCAACTAATTATTTGTGCAGCTAATCCTCAAGACGGTTCCTGTAGATTATTATATCAAGTACCCAAAGGTCAAAATCCCGAACAAGCCCGACAAGAACTCTTAAAAAGAGTTACAAATCCTAATGTAAGTGTATCGCCTGTTAAAGTAAATTGATAATCATTAGTAGGGACATGGCATTGCCCATAGGTGTCAACTTAAGGTACAACCAATAGTCCGGCAGGGGTTGAAACCCCTGCCTCAAAGCTAAAGTCCTCTAAAAGAGGACTAATGAGTTGAGATTCTTCTCTTCAGTCCTCTTTGAGAGGACTTTCGCTATTAGACAGGGGTTTCAACCCCTGGCGGACTTGATGGATGACTAACGAACTTGGCGGGCTGGCAGCTTAAGTTGACACGCTTTGGGCACGGTGCGGTGTCCCTACTTGCAGATAGTTGAAACTCTTGTAAAATACTTCGGTTGAGTGGTGAAAAAATTGCAGCTTTGCTTCAGCAATTCTTCTAACCCTTCAACCTGCCTCAACCAGACAGTGCCGTTGCTTCCAGCTACAGCAATTTGCTTTCCCTCTCCACTCCAACTGACACTAACAACATTCTCCTCGAACTCAAATTGAGCAACCTGCCGCCCCGCTAAATTCCACAGCCGTACAGTCTTGTCAATTCCCACTGTAGCAAGCCGTTCTCCGTCGGGACTAAAACTAATTGATTTCGCATCAAAATGCAAGGTTTGAAATTCCTTAACTAATTCTTTTTCTGACAGATTCCACAGCCCCACTTTGCCATTCAATGTTACTGTAGCAAAGCGATACTGGTGTTCAGCCGGAGTGAAACTGAGCCCAATTGCCTGAACAGGCAGTGTTTTTTTCAGCTTGCCCGACAAATTCCAAAGTCGCACTGTAGATTTGCCATCTAAAGTCGTTATGAAATCGCCGTTTGGACTAAAATTTACGCTTCTCACTAAGCCGTTGTGACCTGGGAGTTTCAGGCTAGGCGATACTAATTGTGGCAGTTTAGAAAAATCCCAAATTGCAGCATAGCTGTCTATTCCTGCCGCCGCTAATAACTTTCCTTCAGGGCTAAAAGTGATGCTGGTAACAGAGCCTTTAATTCCTGTCAAAGTAGAAATATTTTTACCTGATAAATTCCATATTTTAACTGTGCTGTCCCTTCCGGCAGTGGCTAAAAATTTACCATTCGGGCTAAAGTTTACCATATTAACTGACTGCTGCAAAGCTTTCCATTCAGCAATTTTTTGCCCGGAAAAGTTCCAAATCCGAACTCGATCGTCTATTCCTGCGGTTGCTAAAATCTGCCTGTTTGGGCTAAAACTGACGCTGGTAACTGCACCTTTATGAGCTGGCCAATTTATCTTTGTTGGCGGAATTGATGAGGCTTTGGTCTCCTGTTTTTCGCTAATATTATCAAGGATTATTTGTAAAGCTAACAGCGGTCTCGTTGCCGGATATTGTTCTAGCTTATGTTGGTTTTTAACCAAGGTTTTTAATTTTTTGCCGGAGGCGATAGCCCTCAATAAAGCTTCTGATAAAGCTTCGCTATTTTCTGTCTTTTGAGATACGGCCAACAGTAAAGCATCGCTGCCATTTTGTTCGATTTCAATACTTGCTTGTGCCAGTTTAAACCGCTGGTAAGCGAGAGTTGAAAAGCCGATCGCCGCCAGTAACGATGCTGCCAGTACCGCAGAACCGATGCCGATCCACTGTTTGGCTTTTTGTTTGGCCGAGTCAGCTTCAATCAACGCTTTTTCGGCATCACATACAGCTTTTTTGGTTTCGAGTGTAGCTAAATGCAGCAGTTGATTTTGGTCGCTCAAAATAACTTTCTGGCTAGCCGTCAAAAACTGAAAATCTTCGTTTCTCAAACTTTTTCCGGCCGCCCAAACTAATGCTGACTGCAAATCATCCCCTCGCAACAGTTGGGAATCATCTTCACAGCTAGAATTTAGCCAGACTTTGATTGCTTCCGAGTAAGGCGAGAGTTTTTGTAATTTTTCTTCAATTAGTCCTTTGTTAAATACAGCTTGATAAATAGGATTAGAAATTGTTAGTTTTTCCCCGCGCTTAACGATTAATCCGCTTAATCGCAACTCCATTTGTTCGGCACTACCATCGGGCACAGTTTCAGTTTGTTCTAAAATTTGCTGATATAATCCTAGTCTCCTGACAATCCGCTGGTTTTCTTTGAAAAGCCGATCGCGAATTGTGGACAAATGTTCTGGGACATCCTGAGACTCCCAATTCCCCACTATTTTCAAGCGCACTACCTTCTCAACCCACTCTTTAGAAGTGTTAATTTTATCTTTTCCCCCCCGTTGGCAAGAGGTGGCTGCATCTTCCTCCCCCCGTTGGCAAGGGGTGGCTGCATCTTTCTCCCCCCCTTGGTAAGGGGGGGCTGGGGGGGGTAAATTCGGCATTAATTGTGGGTTTTCCAACAAGAGTTTGCACAGCTTCTGAGTCAGGAACGGCTGCCCCCCCGTCCAATACAAAACCTCTCTCAAAACTTGATTAGGGCTGTCTGTCAGCTCTGCCAACCCCGCTGCTAGCGGTTGAGCTTCTGTTTCGTCAAAACCAGTTAATTCGATCGCCTTGCCAATATTAAAAGGGGTATTGCTGGTGGCATTTTGCTCGCGGCACAAATCCGTCGGCGATGCTACACCTAAGAGGGCCCAAGTTAGGCGATCGAACTCTGAATTGTTGGCGCGCTTGTTGTAGCACGATCGAATTAAGGCTAAAAAATCGTCGGCGGGAAAATCTAGGGCGAGAATGCTGTCGATTTCGTCAATAAAAATGACAATATTGCTGGAAATGTTGGGTAATAGTACGGTTTCGATGAATTCGCTCAATCTTTGAACCGGGGTTAAAAAATTGCGATCGCGCCACCAAGTCCGCACGTTGACAATATCCGACAGGTTAAAGTTATTTTCCAGAATGCGTAGCAAACCAGCATACCACTGTTCGGGAGTGACGCCACGGTTGCCAATTTCCGAAATGTCGATCGCAGCACAAGCAATTCCTTCATTTCTCAGTCGCTGAATTGTCCGCACCTGCAAGCTAGATTTGCCCATTTGCCGGGAATTCAAAACATAGCAAAATTCTCCGGCTTTCAATCCGTTATAAAGGTCGTCGTCTGCTTGCCGCTTCACATAATTGGGAGCGTTATTGGTGAGACTGCCGCCGACTTGATAGTAACTGGGCTTTGTGGTAAAATTCATATAAGTTATTCGGCGGTTGAAACCGCTACTACACAAACAAAATCCGCCTTCGCGGACTGAAGAAGTGAGGCGGTATTAAAGCATAATTCTGTATGATAAATTGTAGCACAATACACTATGAAAACTGATTGGAGTGGATATCACCAAGACAAAGACTACTTAAGATCGGAAATTTGGTCTTTGCTGAAGCAGCAAGCCGCATCTATTGGCAATCCGTTCGGTCATATTCCCAACTTTGTCGGTGCTGATTTGGCTGCCGAAAGGTTGGCAACTTTACCAATTTGGCAACAAGCAAAAACGATTAAGTGCAATCCAGATTCGGCGCAAATTCCGGTGCGGATGCGAGCTTTGCAAGATGGAAAACGCCTGTATATGGCAGTACCGCGATTGACAGACGATCGCTGTTTTGTTGAGTTAACGGCTGAGGATTTGCAGAGGCAAAATATATCAATTGCCGAAAGTGCGATCGCCCGCAAAGCACTCGCTTGCGGAAAATTGGTAAGTTTTGCAGAAATGGAGCCGATTGATTTAGTAATAGTCGGCTGCGTAGCAGTAACCCGCAACGGTGGAAGAACCGGGAAAGGTGCAGGATTTGCGGATTTGGAATTGGCGATGCTGGAGGAATTTGGGTTAATAAAAACTGATACTCCGATTGTGACAACAGTGCATCCTTTGCAAATAGTCGAAGATTCGCGTTTACCAATGCAAGCTCACGATTGGGCACTGAATTGGATTGTTACTGCTGAGGAGGTAATTGAAACTAATACAATTTATCCGCGTCCGAAAGGGTTAAACTGGGATAATATACGGCCGGAACAGTTAGAGCAAATTCCGATTTTGCGAAAGTTGAGAGCAAGACTAGATAACGAGTTTCTGTGCTAAAGTTGTCTACAGTTGACTATTGTAGAATATGAAAGTTATTTTGGGCGACATCACAAAACTCGAAGTTGATGCGATCGTGAATGCTGCAAATAGCAGCTTACTTGGTGGTGGTGGAGTAGATGGAGCAATACACAGAGCAGCAGGATCGGAACTTTTTGAAGAATGCCGATTACTGGGAGGATGTAAGACTGGAGATGCTAAACTAACTAAGGGATATAAATTGCCTGCACGCTTCGTCATCCACACAGTAGGCCCAGTATGGCGGAAGGGTAATGATGGAGAACCGGAACTCTTAGCCGAGTGTTACCGTAAGTGTATGCAGATTGCCACAGAGCGAGAGTTTGAGAGTTTGGCATTTCCTTGCATTAGCACCGGCATTTACAGCTATCCTAAAGCTCTAGCAGGTGAGATTGCAGTGAAGGTATGCTGGGAATATATACAAAATAATGGTGGTTCTCCAAAAGTAATTTTTTGCTGTTTCGATCAAGAGAATTATGAAATCTATGAGAGGATTCTATCTAAATACAACCGTAAAAAATCTCTCTAAAACTTCATCTAACGCACCCGACAAGTTTAGAATTTACTCATTTTATCTTAAGGCAAAAGAGAATTTACAGCGATCGCCCCAATTTCTATCCCTTCAATAATAATCGGTATAACAGCCGATCGCCCGAAATCCAACCTTTGACTATAATCTGGCTGCTCAACTTCAACAAGAGGTTGAGAGTACACCTCAACCAGTCCTTCAACAAGATTCACAATCCAATAAATCGCAATTCCAGCGCGGGCATAAATCTGTTTTTTTACAGTGCGATCGCGCTGAAGCGTCGTATCTGATACTTCAATAATCAGGGCAATATCTTCCGCACCCGGATGGCGATCGAGATATTGTCGCGTATCCCCTCGGACAACCACTATATCAGGTTCGGGTTCGCTGTTAGATAGCGTTATCGGTTCTTGGGAATCAACATACCACCCCGCAGGTAAAATGTTCTCTAAAGCTGTTCTGACAAGACGAGTTGTTGCTCGATGCGGTGGATTTTTGGGCATTTTGAAAACCAGCCAACCTTCCAGCAATTCTACAGAGTCATCATCGGTGAGAATGCCAGCTTGAATTATCGCATGATACTGCTCGATGCTCAAGCGCCAAATCAGATCGTTCGGAATTGCTGCTACATTTTCGACGGGCGGCATAACTGTCTGGGCTAGTTGATTATTGTCTTATTTTACTGTTTATTTAACGAACCGCGAAGGCGCGAAGCAAGACAGAAGAAGACTGTAAGTTGATGATATATCTACTTTGTGGTGAACACGCGCCATGCAATGAAAGCAGTAAAGGCTAGATAACCAAATACGGCTATCCAATCTAGCCAATTATCGGATGTTATCAAAAAAATATCGTTCATGGGTATCATTCACCGGATTATTAGTTACAGAAATTATACCAAATCCTCGTTAGTTATCCCCATCTCTCTCTTCTGGATACTCTGCGTACTCTGCGTCCTCTGCGGTTAAATCATTCCGATGGAACCGGAATTGAGAAGACTGGCTTTTTAGGAAAATTATATTAAGTCTTTTTAAGAGGTTGTTGTATGCTTCGTCAAGAAATTTAACAGTGCTTCTACCTGTGGGGATGGCTGTAAACTGGCGTAAGAATAGCGATACAAACCTCTGCAAATCAGAGATAACCGCGTTGGGAAATCAAGCACTGATGGGATATCGACAATCACATCATCAACTGGTGGAATATCCCCTCGCTGACAATATACGGCATAGCTAATTCGAGGCGATTTAGCCCGACTGCTGCTGCGGCTTCCCCAGTGAAAAACGTATTGATCCCAGCACGATAAAGTACCAGCTTGTGTCGGTAAAGCCCGGATATCTTCCAAGGCAAATTTAGTAGCTTTTGTCTTGAGATTTTTGATAGCTTCAGCATACTCTGGATCGCGGTTTGCCGGAATCATGTACATACATGAATTGAGGGGATTTGCCTCAGTAATTGTCACCCAGAGAGTAAGCACTGTCGGCATACCGTTGGAGTCTATAGTATTTTCGTACTCGGCGTCGCGGTGAGGCTCAAATCCTTTGCCGCTGTCAGAAGTTTCTATGTAATAAACCCAAAAATTTGGAACTAGCTTGTAGCCGTTTCCCAGAATTCCTGTCAAGGTTGAGTTAAAGTAACCAAATGCTTCATAGAAGACATCGTAGACGAGGGCAAACATTGTCGGAAACCCTGCTTTTCGGACATTTTCTATACAGTCGCGCATCTCCTGAATAGTAGCAGCAGGTATGACGCTAGGTGTTTGGAAATAGCCTTCTTCTCGCAGTTGCAGCCTGTACTCGTGAATTTCTGCTTTTTGGATTCCCGACACTTCTGAAAAGCCTTCAAATGGTCGAGCGGAAATAGTTGAATTGGGGTTGAGTTCGCGCCAGTAGTTAATATCTTCTGCTTGTGGCAGAAGTGAAATTAATTTATCTAAGTCAAGAGACTTTCTCAGAGTCAGGGTTTCTTCAGTCATGGCCCCTATTTTACCTTGATACTGCACAGGGGAAAGCCGGAGCGATCGATCTTTTGCGATATTTGTGCTGCTCTTTCCCCCTACTGCTGATTCTACGTCATTAACGAGCTAAAATCTACAATTAATTAACTCCCCAATTAGTTTTAAAATATTGTCGATACAGTTCGCACCTCGGCACGCACTCGTTCCCCTGCAACTTCACCAACCCCAAACTGTCTAATTTAAACGCCTGCATCGCCTTTAATTGCACCGAAGAATCCGCCGCCACAATCTCTCTCATCCCCTGTGCCAACTCTGGATATTCTTCTAAATTCCACAACTGCCGGCGCAAATGGTCGCTGTAAATTCCCCCATCTGCGATCGCAGTTTCTTTTAATTCATCGAGTGTCAAATCCGATCGCGAAATGTGATATAATGCAACTCGCACTAAATACGGATGTCCGCCGACAATTGCCATCAATTTTTCAACTTCTGCCTCCGACCAATTCAAATTATGGCGCGCTGCTAAATCTTGTATTTGCTGAGAGTTGAATTCGGGCAAATCTACGGGAAGTCCGACGTTAAAAGGCGATTGATTGATGTTCATCGGGATGTAAACTTCGGTGGAGTGAACTACAATTAATCGCAGTTTTTTCCAGATGTCGCGTCGCTTCGATTCTTCGTGCCACGCCCGCAGCAGTCCTAAAAAGTCTTCGGCAATGTCGGGATATTGGAAAACGCGATCGATCTCGTCTAATCCTAAAATTAAAGGACTGTCGATTTGCGGTAAAATGTATTTTTCAAAGTAATCTTTGCAGTTGACCTTGCTGCCAAAAATCTCGTCCCAATAATCGTCTAATTGATTTGGTAAGTGCAACTCGCGGCCGACGTAAGCGCAAAACCACTTTAAGAATTTATCTAAGTTGGCAAATACGGCTTTATCTACTAACTGAAAAGTTAGCGGCACGGTGCAATAGCCTTGACGGGCTCCGTGATGCAAAATTCTTGCCATCAAGGAAGTTTTACCCATTTGTCTCGGTGCTTTAATTCTAATTAAGGCACTGGGCTGCACAATAGTTTGATAGCAGCGTTCTTCGATGGGCGGGCGTTCTACATAAAATTGAGAAGCGACATCGACTTGTCCTCCCGGTAATTCAGGTTCGGCGGCGGGTAGAGGTATTTCGTCGCTGCTAATTTCTAATAGCTGTTTTTGTGTTAAATCTTCCGTTTGTTCTGTGACGGGTGCGGGTTTTTCTGCTAGCAAATTCAGAACTTCTTCGATAATAATTGGAGTGTCGGCGGTGGTTTTCCATTCCCTCTGTTTGATGCGGTACAGATAGCCCCGCAAGTCGTGATTTAGAGGCGCGTTCAGGGGAAAGCCGACGCGGATGGGGAGAATTATGGGTTTTCTGTCAGGGCGGGAGTCTTGTAGTTCTTTTGCTTGCTGAACTTGATATGTTAGCAGTTCGCTTGGGTTTCCGGTTGGCGGCAACAGTAGCAGCAAATAATCGCATTCTTGGAGGAAGAAATTAATGCGATCGAACCAATTATCTCCTAATCTAATGTTATTTTCTGCTGTGAAAACTGTATGACCGATCGCGCTTAAGGCCGTTTCTAACTGTTTTCCCAACTCGCGATCGGGTTCGGCGCTGCGATAACTCACAAATACTTTAACAATTCTGCTGCTGGTGGCTGTTTCCCCCGCTGGTGGCAAATTGTCCAGCTCGTCTAAATTTTCCGATTCCTCCAGTTTAGCCGATCGATGATCGCTAGCAGCCAGAGTCATTTCAAAAGCCGCGAACAACTGTCGAATTTTACTCAAATCCGCACCTTCTCTACCCTGCTTAATTTTGCTGACAGTATCGGCACCGACGCCAGACTCAGCCTCGATTTCAGTCAGAGTACCTCTAATGTTATGTCGGTCAGACCATTCTTGGAGCGCCTCGTTAAGTTTCTTTAAGCCAGAGGCAGTGAGAATGCGACCACGATCGCGTTTTGACTTGAGCACTTCGCTTGCACTGAAAGGGGAACGAATCTAGAAATTTTAACGCCTTAAGTCCCTATTTTAGGCGATTTTAAGGAAGATAGTCAGCTAGCCGGAATTTAAGGGATTTTACTTGAAGAGGTTTTTGAGGCGATCGACTCCTCAAACTCTGTCCTGATAACGGCTTCAACAGTTGAATATATTTGAGGAGAAAAAGTTTTTCTTAACTCCCCAATCTCCGCCGCTAATGACGATTTAACTTTTTAGAGTAGATACACCAAGCAAAAAAGGAGAACCCAAATGAACAAAATTTTACACAGACTGGCAATGGCCGCTTTGGGAACTGCCGCCATTTTCACAATTAATACACTTAATAATTTAACAGAAGCATCAGCCGCTGGTAAATTTGACGAACCAGAAATTTATCAAAACACAGTTTTTCCACTTGGCGTACCGGGTCAGTTCCATAAATAGGCAAATTCATTGATTGATTTAATTTAATTAAGGAGAAATTATGAAGTCTACACTCTGTTCGCCGCAACCTATAGCTACAAAATCTGACTCGGTTGATACTGAGGCGATCGATGCCTGCACTGCACTTGCGTGGGTGGAATTGGTAGCATTAGATGCCAGCGATCTCACCGGGGATGATTGGCTGGCTTTGTGCGATGATATAGATAGCGGGGAAATCTACCGCTGCTGGTTTTTGTGGCGCGATCGCGAAGTTAGCGGTAATTGGGAAGCTTACGATCCTTTGAGCGATCGCCGATTTGTTGCTAAAGGAAAAGTTTTTCTCAAAGCCGCGATCGACTCTCTTGAAGATGCTAGAAATCGGGAAGTCGCCTAACTTAAATTCATCTCAGGTGCATAAAATTTGTGCATACAAAACAAGAATTCTGCCAAGAGAATTCGCCACTGTACAAACTTTCGTGCGCCGGCGCGAGACAGGAAGAAAAAGGGGTAAAAGAACCGGATTTGATAGGAGTCCCGGCAACGGAATACTCTCAAAGCAAATAAAAACAATACGGCTGCGGGCAAGAGTTGACTGTATGATGCTAGGTGCTTCGTCTCGAAAGCGGTTGATAACGTTTTTCCAGCCGCTTTCTCGCTGCCGCCGTTCAACTCTTTCTCTTTAAACATGACTCTAAAACTGCACAGCCACCAACATGATTATTGAACGTTTGGGGGGGAATTGCTAAACTCAACGAGCGTTTTCGCAGTTGGGGATTAACTGACACCAGAATTCGCAATTGGCTCGGCGATTTTCAAGGAACCAATACCACAAGTTCTATGGATATGGTAAAGTTGCTGGCGATGCTGTCTCGCGATAAATTAGTTTCAGAATCGAGCCGGGAACAAGCTTTAGAATTATTGCGGAATACTACAACTAGAACGCTGTTGCCCTCCGGTTTGGGTCCCGGTGCAGTTATTGCGGACAAAACCGGAGATATCGGCTTTGTGGTTGGCGATGCGGGAATTATTGATATGCCCAACGGTAAGCGTTATTTAGCGGCAATCTTTGTCAAACGTCCTTACAATGACCCGATTGTGAGAGATTTTGTCCGTCGGATTTCGCGGATTGTTTACAATTATTTAGACCAACCTGCGGCGAGAGTACCGGATAATTTGCGTTGATCTGAGATGTTGCACCATTGTCAATCAGCCTTTTGAACGGGCTCTGGGCCCGTTCCACAAGAAAATCTACTCTTTGTGGAACAGGCATCTTGCCTATTCTTGAGAATAATGCAATATCTCAGGTTGATCAGACAATTCGGCGATTGAAATCGCTACTAAACAAACAAAGTCCGCCTTCGCGGACTTGAAGAGAAGATTTTTAATTACTAATGACTATTCTTTGCGCTCGATGGCTACAGTCAAATGAGCCACAACTGCTCCCACTGTAGCAAGTACAGCAGCAATTGGAAAGACTACTGAGCCTGCAACGCCGCCCACCAATCCAGCCATCAGCGGAATGTCTGCCAAAGTCCGCCCTTGCGAGTTTTTGATGACAAGGCGGCGGAGTTTTCCTTGCTGAATTAGTTCTTTGACTTTACCAATTAAACTATCGCCGCTAATCTTAAATTCTTCCACTCTGACTTTTTCCTCTGTTCCAAATTCTGAGGCGAATACATGAGTTTCAACTGTTGGGTTGGCTGAATTTCCAGTCGCTGCTGTTTCGTCTTGTAGAATTGTTACTTGTTGTTCTTTTTGTAAGTTCATTTTGTGTAGGGGCGGGTGAAAACCAGCCGTTTAATTTCTATACTCTTATCTTCGGCGATCGCACTTGGGAATGACAGGCAAGGAAACCCTACAATCTGCATTCGTACTTTCCACCCCCGCCTTTTTACTCAAAACATTATTTTTGTGAGGTTATATCATGGCGCGTTTATCTCTTCCGAAAGGTAGAGAAGATATTGTTGAAACTGCCCGTCTCTAGATACAAGTAAGGTGCGTACTGCCAGCCATGTCAAGGTGGCTGCTGTCTGTTGAATCTTTAAGTTGGACACCAAGGGAAGTAAAGTCAGGGAAAATTATTAAAATTAAAACTTTATATTTTTACAATGACTTCAAAAGTGATTGCTATCTAGGCACAATCAAGCTATGGCCTGCAATGCCAGTTCTCAAAAGCACCCCAGAGATAGCGATCGCACTGGCGAAGCACAATAAAATCAGATCGTGATCAAGCGGGTTTTTAGACAGCCGAAAACTAAACATAGGTTGCTAAAGTTCTGACGTGAGCAGTAGCGGCTGCAACTGTAACTGGTAATCTGTAGCCACCTCCGTGAGTAGAGAGAACTTGACATCCACATCTCTTAGCAAAATCTAATACTATTTCCGTGAGTTTACAGAAATCAGCATTTGTCCAATCAGTGATTCCCTTTCCACAATCATCTCTGTGTGAATCGTAACCCGAAAAAATAGCAACTAAGTCAGGTTGCCAGGGAAGGTTTTCTAGAGCTTCCTCAAAAGTGCTAATACTCTGATGCCCGCAGTAGAATCTGCCAGTTATACCCTCTGACTCCAAAACTTTAACAGGAAAAGATTCACTAACGATCGGAATGTTACAGTGTCCCACAGCTTCGGCAACAGTTGTTGTTCCAACCTTCAAGTCTGATGCTTTAGCCATGTAGAGATCGACGCCACTATGAATGCTAATACAATAGATGCTGCGATCGTTGATAAAGATTGACTGAGTTCCATCGCCATGATGAATATCCCAGTCAACAATCAATACTTTTTCAAATCCTTGGGCTTGAGCATATCGAGCAGCAGCGGCAAGAGGATTTAAGAGACAGTAACCGTGTCCCCAATTAATATGAGCGTGATGCCCAACCATACTGAAGCAGTAAGCGCGTTCTAGGTTTCCCTGTTTCATTTGGTTGATCGCTTCCATCATTCCTCCCAAACCGTAGAGATAACCGGGCAAACAATACTCCAAGCCTTGACATTCCATACTCAATTGTGGTAATGATAGGCTGATTTCATCCAGAGGTCGATGGAGGGCTTGCAATATAATCTTTTGAAGATATTCGCGACTGTGAACCCTAAGATAATCACTTATCCTAGCCTTTCTTAAGGGTAATGCAGGATAGTCTTTCAGAGATTTTTTAAGAGTCTGTCTAACTTGGTTGTAGTAAGTAAAAGAATAGCCCGTAAAAGAAATTTCTTGAATGAGTTTGGAAGTACAAAATGTTTGTGGGTGCAGATAGGTGGCAAATCGCATGGCTTTATTTCATCCGTAACGAGCAAATACACTACTTCCAAGGAATTCAAGCATCATATCAAATTGGGGTTAGCTACCCCCTTGCTCGTGGGGAGAACAAAACTCACTTCTTGCGATCGCCAGAGAATCTACCAGATTGCTATTTTTCCCTCAGCAGGATTGTCATATTCCAGCAGATGGGTAGCAAGCCAAGACTTCCGGGTCATAAAATATGGAAAAAAATCATAATTTCAGTTAATTAGTGAAAACCTTGACGCAGATTCAAGCAGCACAAGGCCTGGAAATCGATCGCTCTAAAATCACTGATTTGCTGCGTGGCAAACTATCTGAGTTTTCAATCGATCGCTTGTTCCGGTTCTTAAACGCGCTGGGTAGTGATGTGGAGATTCGGGTGATTTCCAAACCTGAATCTGATGCTCAGGCTAAAACAAGAGTGATTGCTATCTAGGCGTAATCCAGCTAGGGCTTGCGATTTGTTAGCCTAATCGCTACCGACGGCTAGATTCTGTATTTGTTATTTTCAATGTAATCATCAATATTATTCAGCAGATGAGTCAGATATTTAACCAATTTATCTTTGTCATAAACTAACTTGCTCCAAAGTATTTGACTCGAAGCATCAGAAAACGAAACATTTCCATGTGCCAAATCGCATCGGATCTTAACGACAAAATTCAGAATGTCATCTATTTCTCTACTCGCAACTCCTAAATTTCCAAAGAAGCCATACATATCTATGAGTTCTTTGATAGTTTTAGCATCCAAATTTCCCGATATGGGAATATTAGATGGATCTAACGAAACTATCTCATCATCTAAAACCGATTTAATTAATTCCTGAAGATTGTCAGCTACACTATCCTTTTTGACATATGAGTCTCTGAAACTTTTACTTTTATCGTTCAGCAACCACAATCTCTTGATTTTCGGACTTAAATCTTTATAAGTTAATTGCTCGACTAAAATAACATCATGAATGGCAGTTATACCATTTCTAATAGAAGATTCGACGAGATTGTATAATAGCAGATAACAATGAGACTGCAAGATTTTTTGAATCTCGCTATCAACAATATATTCACCTGATGGGAAGATGATTGATTTAGCAGACAATGCACCAAGTTGTTCAATTTTATCTACTAATTCAAAATATTTCTGAATTTCTGCCACTCGCCTGTTAAAGTCTCTGATAAACTCTTTCATAGGCGGCAACTTAAAAGTGGGTTTTCAACATCATATGTCTTCAGTTTAATTCAAAAATCTGTGGGTACGCAATTCAATATCTTCTCAAGAGTTGATACGATAAAACACTTCATTTATTACTCTCTCATCAGCTTTGTCTGAGAGAACGATCGTTCGGAGTGAAGTATTTTTAAACTTTCTTTGGCGTGAGGGTGCGAGATCCTTAAAATAGGAACCATTTAGAGAATCTAATGTTTTGAGGTTGCTCAGTTGCAACTTATTTGTCAGGAAAGCTGCCAGAGTCATCACCCTTTGAGCTCCATCAACAATAGCTATTTTTCCAGTTTCTTCGATTTCTGCGACAATCATGGCAGCAATAGGGACACCAAGAATAATGGATTCAATGAATAAAGATTGATGATTAATATCCCATCTCAATTTTTTTTGAAATTCAGGGATATAAATTTCACCGAGCCCGGCATCATCTTGTTCTAGGTATTTATCGACTATGAATTCGATGGTGTATTCTGTGGTATGATAGTCAATCTTTTGCTTTATTTCGTCAATTTGCTCTTCGGCGATATTGATGATGTCTTGTCTAATTGCTTGAGACATAAGCACCTGCATCTATATAACGAGGACGTACAAAAATAGTCCAACTTTTGTTGGTATCTATATTATAGTACATTGCGAATAGTTCTCCAGTTTGTATAATCAGTTTTAGGAGTGGCTTGATTGTGCTTAACTCGCTCGATCAATCCAGAAGTTGCCAAAAGTTCTTGAGTTGCAGCTTCGCTTTCAGCATTTGCTAAGTAAGCCGCAAAATCAGCAAGCACTTGTAATCGTTCTGGTGATAGTTGCTTGAGTAAGTCATTAAGCTGGCGGTGTAACTCTGCGGGTGATATCAAATCTGCTGAGGATCGATCGTTCATTTGGGAATTATCCGTATTTTATTCCTTATTTTACCGCATAGTTTTTTTTGTTTGTCAATCTCCTGTTGCGATCGCGATTTACCCAAGGTTAATCTATATGTTTAGCACCATCGCCAACTTGCCGAACTAATTCAACATATTCTTTGATTTTCCCAACTAAACCGTTCATCCTATCGGCAGGAACATCACTGTTTAACGCAAAAAGGTAATCTCGAATAGCAATCTGTAATCGAAGCTGTGGTTGTAAAAGCGTTAAAAAGGTAGACCAATTTGGAATGGCCAGACAAACATCCTCAAAATATTTGCGTGAACCACATTCAGCTATAATTGCACCTTCTAACCTACCAAGAAGCTCAACGACATACCCTATTTTTTCAACTTCCTCTTCGGTAATCCAGTAACGATACTCCATCGGTAATATAGTTTTATCTTCGCTTATCCGAAACATTTCTGGATTAGGCGGAAGTAAGTCTTGAATAAATGGAGGCAATAATCCCGAAGATATTGCGAATTCTCTAGCATCAGAGCTTTTTAAAATTTCATTTTCGATTTCCTTTCGTTCCCAAGGAGAAGGAACACGAATCTT
Organism: Microcoleus sp. D2_18a_B4; assembly: GCF_036702475.1. NCBI lineage: Bacteria > Bacillati > Cyanobacteriota > Cyanophyceae > Oscillatoriales > Microcoleaceae > Microcoleus > Microcoleus sp. D2_18a_B4. The sequence continues at coordinate 25,260 of NZ_JAUBTL010000050.1, read as the reverse complement.
AGGGTTGTTTCGACGCCAAGCTTCTAGGCACTCACGACACGGTGTAGTCAGGTGACTTGAAACAACGATTAGCAGAACCTGTGGTTGCTCGGCTGATGTCCATGCCAGCGAACCTTCAAAGGCACTAGGAGAAACGCCTGCTTGATAGTGCTTCACTTCGACAAAATAGGTTTCATTAACTTCATCTCCAAGAGCACCTTGCCGACGAAACTCTACTTGAATATCTCTACCCTTATCTCCTGGTCCTTTTCGCCATTTGATTTGTTGTGGGTTTGCTGATTTTAGAACTTTAAACACAAGTTCTTCAAATTGCTCGTCGTCTATGGCATCCCAACGAAATTTCTCGGCGATCGACATAATTTTAAACAGGTATGGTGTAGTGTGAACAAGCCGAACTGATTTAGTAGTTTAGCTGGCGCTGGAAGACTCAGAAGGGTTATCTTTCTCTTTCAATTTTTGGTCGATTTCACTAATGAAGCTTTCAACTTTCGAGATAATATCATCAACCATAATGCTATCAATACTACTCTCTATGCCGTCTTTATTCTTTCCGTTCCTATGTACTAAATCGTGCCTTATTGATACAGCTTTTTGAATTTCAGAGAATTTAGGAAACTCAATATCCAGTGTTCCTTCATACATCTTACTCACTTTGGGTAAATTATGATAAATGACTTCTAACATTGCCTTCTTTGCTATTTCTTCTCTTTTGCTAGCAAGGTCAAAAATTTCGTTCATGCCCAGCTTTTGTTCTCTAAAGTCTTTGAAGGATGTAAAAAAAGATCTTAAATAGTTTTCGTTTGACAAAACCGTATTGATAAACGCATCAGACAGGTAAGTTTCAAGACACGCTATTACGCCAACGTAAAGATTTCTGCTCAGAGTTTTTTTGGCTTTTGGATCTAATACCCTGAGTTTATTCAATAGTCGCAAACTTGCGATCTCATCCAAGAAAGTACCATAAAAATCAGTATTAGAGAGTATTGCTCCTAATTGCTCTTTTTCTGTGTACTCTTCTTCTGTCTCATCTGCCTGCCAAGACTGTTGCCAGGTTCCTGTTCGGTGGATTTCACCGAAAAAACCCATGTTTTCTGTATAAAGATGCGGGACAATCTCATTGATTAAAAAATGTTCCCAATATTGCAGACGCTCATGAGTTGATAAACCTAAATCTATTTGAGAAAAATTCAAAGGTTTTTCTGACATATTTTGGAATATATCATAGACTTTTTCCCGTGAGCCAAACAAGGGTTTTATATCATTTTTGGTTAAGCATTTCATGAACTCTTCTCCATACGAACCACCTGTGCCAGTTAAATTAATGTTCATTCCATCTTCATGAATGAACCCTGTAATTTGACCGATCGTCCCTGGTTCACGAAACAAAACAATAGCAGCAGTAATATCCGCAGAAGTGATGTTATCAGGTCTTGGTTTTTTACCTGAGTATTCAAAACCTTCTTCGGGGCAAATAACAATAACAGCAAGCAGCCGCTTCCTGAACCGAGTAATGGCATCTCTCATCATCTTGCCACCGTAAGAAATACCGGGTTCACATACCGGAACTAAGTTGATCTGCATACTGTTATCTCATCAATGAACTTGAATCTACATTATACTGGGATCTAATATCTTAGCAGCCGGACTAGATCGAACTTGCGTTAAACTAAGTCAGGTAAATGACTTTCTATACTCATGACTATTTTTACTCTACGATCGATCAAAAAAGACTTCGGCATCAAGGAACTCTTGACAGATGCCAGTTTCAGCCTCGATGAAGGCGATAAAGTCGGACTCATCGGCACAAACGGTTCCGGGAAATCAACCCTGCTGAAAATGATTGCGGGTATGGAGTCGATCGACTCTGGCGATCGCTGGGTCAATCCAGGGTCTACAATTGTCTATCTCCCCCAACAGCCGGATTTAGACGAAAATCACACTGTCTTAGAGCAAGTATTTGCCGACAGTGGCGAACAAATGGCTTTAGTGCGCGAATACGAGGAAATTTCCGCTCAACTTTCCCACGGCAAAGGCGATACAGACAAGTTGATGGCGCGTCTGTCTGCGGTGTCGGAACGCATTGATGAGGTGGATGCGTGGGACTTGGAAACCAAGGCAAAATTGATTTTGACCAAGTTGGGGATTGAGGATTTTGATGCGAAAATTGCCGATTTGTCCGGCGGCTACCGCAAGCGAATTGCCTTAGCAACGGCTTTGTTGTCCGAGCCCGATGTGTTGCTGATGGATGAACCGACGAACCACTTGGATGCGCTGTCTGTGGAGTGGTTGCAGAACTATTTGAACGGCTATCGCGGTGCTTTGCTACTGATTACGCACGATCGCTATTTTCTCGATCGCGTTACTAATCGGATTCTGGAGATCGATCGCGGCGACCTTTACAATTATGCTGGCAATTACGCTTATTACTTGGAGAAAAAAGCCCTAGCTGAAGAATCCGCCGCCAGCAGTGTTCGCAAACACGCGGGTGTATTGCGGCGCGAATTGGAATGGCTCAAACGCGGGCCGAAGGCGCGGAGTACCAAGCAAAAAGCTCGGATCGATCGCATTAAAGATATGCGAGCCCAGGAGTTCAAAACAGCCAACGGCAAAGTCGAAATTGCGACAGCCGGCCGCCGGATTGGTAAGAAGGTGATTGAGTTACTGAATATCAGTAAAGCTTACGGCGATCGCACTTTAATTAAAGATTTTACCTACAATTTCACTCCCGAAGACCGGATAGGAATTATTGGCTGCAACGGTGCAGGAAAATCGACGCTGATGGATATCATCACCGGACGCATTCAGCCGGATTCGGGTACTGTCGAAATTGGCACAACCATTCATATCGGTTATTTTGACCAACATTCAGAGGATTTGACGCCGAACGAAGACCAGCGAGTTATTGAATACTTGAAAAGTGTGGCCGAGTTGGTGCAAACGGCGGATGGGGAAATCATTACCGCTTCTCAAATGTTGGAAAAGTTTCTGTTTCCACCGAACCAACAGTATGCACCGATTAACAAACTTTCGGGCGGGGAAAAGCGCCGATTATTTCTGTTGAAAGTGCTGATGAGTGCGCCGAACGTGCTGATTTTGGACGAACCGACAAACGACCTGGACGTGCAGACTTTGGCGGTTTTGGAGGATTATCTCGAAGATTTTAACGGCTGCGTGATTGTGGTGTCCCACGATCGCTATTTTCTCGATCGGACGATCGACATGGTTTTCGCCTTGGAACCGGGCGGCAATTTGCGCTTGTATCCCGGCAATTATTCGGTGTATTTAGACTACAAGAAAGCCGAAGAAGCCAAGGAAATCAAAGGACAAAAAGACAAAGAAAAACTTACACGCACCGCTGAATCTAATAATTCAAAATCCCAAAGCTCCACTCAAAAATCTACCAAAGTTTCCTTCAATGATAAGCGGGAATACGAACAATTAGAAAGCCAAATTCCGAAGATGGAAGCTGAGAAACAAGAGATTGAGAAGAGGTTGTCTAACAATGCTCCGAGCGGATTTGCGGAGGTAAAGAAGTTATCGGATCGTTTAGCTCAGTTGACGCAGCAGATCGATCAGGCGACTGAGCGCTGGTTGGAATTGGCGGAACGGGTGGGTTAATTTGGGTTGTCCGAGTGTTGTGTTTAGCTCCTGTTAATAATGACAGGAGCTAGAAGAATTATGAGTGAAAAAATCCCATGCTGAAACGAATATATATTGACAATTTTCGCTGTCTGGTAAACTTTGAACTTGACTTTGATGCAATTAATCTATTTCTGGGTTCTAATGGATCGGGTAAATCAACAGTTTTTGAAGTCTTGCAGAAAATCCAAGCATTGGTCAGTGGCGACAGTAAGGTAGAAGGAATTTTCAAACCTGCGGACTTCACCCGCTGGCAAATCTTAAAAATTCAGCGTTTCGAGTTAGAAATTCTCGGTAATGACGGCTGCTACACATATCAATTACAAATCGATGAGTATGGAGATAAATGTCGTGTTAGGTACGAGAGTCTGCTCTGTGATAACCAGCCTTTACTGATATTTGAATTCGGCGAAGTTCAACTCTATCGAGATGATTATTCACCGGGCCCGAAATACCAGTTTGACTGGTCGCAATCTATTCTGCCTTCATTAATGCCAAGAAACGACAACACGAAGTTAACTTGGTTTAGAGAACGGATCGCGCGATTTATCATCGTGCAAGTTGTACCCAGCTTGATGGTTGATGAAAGTAGCCAAGAACAAAGGCGTTTGACTCCTAAGATGGAAAATTTTGTTTCTTGGTATCGCTACTTATCTGAAGATCAAGGTAAAATTGCTGAAATTGGAAATATTTTAAGAGATGTTTTGGATGGATTCAACAATTTTAAGTTTGAGCGAGTAAGCGAAGATAATTTGGTGTTAAAACTGCGGTTTTCCGGAGAAAAAGATAACAGCAAGCCAATTGAATATCGTCTCAGAGAATTGTCGGACGGACAAAAAACATTAGTGGCTTTATACGCGCTGATTTACGGTACTAAATCTGAAGACTATACCTTGTGGATTGATGAACCGGAAAACTTTTTAGCATTGCCAGAAATTCAACCCTGGCTGATGGAGCTTTATGACCTTTGTAGCGAGGGAAAACTTCAAGCATTACTAATTTCTCACAATTCTAAGTTAATTGACTATCTTTTAGCTTCACCGATTGGCTATTGGTTTGAGCGTCAAAGCAATGCTGCTGTTCGAGTCAAACGAATTAGCGATAAAGTACCTGAGAATTCTGGACTGCCAGTTTCTGAACTGATTGCACGGGGATGGTTGAATGAGTAAGCGTAGAGTTCAGATTGTCATTCTGTGCGAGGACAGACAGCAGGAGGTTTTTGCGCGTTCTTTCCTAAAAAAGCGAGGTTTTAGAGGTCTATTTACAGCTAATATTTGTCCGGCTGGTAGCCAATCTGGAGAACAGTATGTACGCACTCAGTATCCGGTGGAAGTGAAAGCTTATCGCGAGAAGAGAAACGAGCTGTCGATTGGATTAGTTGTGTTAATTGATGCAGATACGGGTACGCTGGAAGCCAGACTTAATCAGTTAGCTAGTGTCCTTGAGGAAGATGAGCAGAAAAAGCCGAAAAATAGGAAACCGAATGAAGCCATCGCGATTTTCGTTCCCAAGCGCAATATTGAGACTTGGATACACTACTTGCAGGGAGAAACGGTGAATGAAGAGGATGCTTATGCAAAATTTGAGAAAAATGAAGCTGCTTGCAAAACCGCTGTTGAGGATTTAGCCGATCGATGTTATTCTCAGAGCTTACCAGAAGATGCGCCGCGATCGCTTCAGGCAGCTTGTGGGGAATTACAGCGATTGTTACCCTTGTTGCAGCCATGAGTTATAAGAAAAAAATCTGCAACCTGTTATTACTGTCAAGCAAACTGACCAAAAACTTAAGACAGGTAAAAGTCTGAAATCCTTGTCAAAACAGCAAAGCCATCGGAAACAGCGACAAAAAACCCGCTTTTTTGCGAGATCCTCAAGTAAAGCTGTGTGTCCAAAACTGCGAAGCCCCGGAGGGTGGGGTTGACAACAGCAGTAGAATATGCAGTAAAAGTCAGGGTAAGCAAATAAGACGGGCAGCAGAAAACAGGGGCGAAAAGGCACAAAACAGGTAAAACAAAAGTCGATCGGGCAAAGTAAGTTGGCAGAGAACTAAAAATATGGTGATGGGTGAGATACAATTGACCTGTTCTTAACCAAGAATTGGTCAACATCACAAGTATCCTGTAGAAGTCTGAAGTTGAGAATCTCAGGGTTGTCGAGGAGCGGGAGCAAACAGAAAACTATGCCTCAAAAAGTAATCGCCAAACAGATGTCTTTGGAATCAGCGTCAGAGCCGATCGCCGTGATGGCGACGGTGGAAACAGTGCCAGCCGAAGCAGTGGCAGTAGAATCCTACGCCGATAGGTTGATGGACGAACTGTTTGAAGGAGTCGATCAAGCATTCGACGGTAGCGGCGGACTGCCATCCGAGCCCGTGCAGCCAGAATTCGTGGCGCTCAAGTCGATCTCGGTACCTCAAATAGTTTTGTCGCAGTTGGCACCCCCCCAGCCGCAGCGGGGCGAAAAAGACGTAGAAGCGATCGCCCGCCAAGTCGCCCTAGAAACAGCCCAAAAACAGCAGTCCAAACAATCCTTCGACAGAATCCTGCTGGGAGCAGCATGTGGGTCGCTGCTGCTAGTCATGGGGTTATGGCTCGCAAGCAGGTCGGGACTCGTGCGCTTGCCCGCCGCCCCTGCACCAGAGACGCCGACAGCAAGTGGCAAAACAGCACCTGACACCCCGTTTGTTGAATACGTGCAGCGTTCGCTAGAAGCGATCGAACAAAAAAAAGCACCCCAAGCTAACCCGCAACTTGCAGGAGTTCCCGGAGCCCCCACGCCAGGGACGCTGCCGAGCATTCCAATTTCCGGCGCGCCGCCGGCAACAGCAGGTCTTTCGACCGCAGTCAACCGCATCGCTGATGCCCTAGAACAAGCCGGCGCGCAGCCGGGAGCACCTGCACCCCAAATCGTAGTCATCCCTCCCCCCGCTCAGGTGACTGTGGCTCCGGCGGCTCCGGTAGCTGCGGCTCCGGTAGCTCCGGCTGCTCCGGCTGCTCCTCAAACCAGCGCAGTTTCCCCCTCGCCTGCTGCTCCAGCCTCCGGTCGTGCGATCGCCGCGGCGGGTACTCGCTCTCCCCTCGCCGCTTCCCCTTCCCCCTCGGAGTCTCCCCAGCCAAAGATTTTGGCTCGCGAAACCGAACCGGCACCAGCGCCTGCTGCCCAGCAATCTGCGCCCGCGCCGGAGCAATCCGCACCGGCCGTCAGCAGCGCCCCGACTTCCGCGCACACGCTGGTAGGGATTTTGGAGTTGGGCGATCGATCGGCTGCTTTGTTTGAAGTAGACGGCGTAGCCCGCAGAATTTATGTCGGCGAAAGCATCGGCGCTAGCGGTTGGACGCTGGCAGAAATCAAAAATCAAGAAGCAGTTATCCGCAAGGGAGGAGATGTGCGATCGGTTTTTGTCGGCCAAAAGTTCTAATCAGTCATCAGTTATGAGTCATTAGTCATCAGTCATTAGTTATGAGTTAGGTCATCGGTAATCAGTAATGGGCAGCGATCGGGCTGTATATCACGAGCAGTGAAAAAAGTTATAATATAGGAACCGCCAAGACGTTCTTAATTGCTGAAACCATTGCTCTTATTGCTTCTTGCTTCTATCCGTTAAATCGCTTCCCCAATTCGTTACTGAACTTTCTTCTGCTATAACTAACAACTCAGGATCGATAATCGATCTCCAGTGACTAAGAACCAATGACTAATAACTAATGACCAATGACTAATGACTCATAACAGATGACTGAGGAATTATAAAAAATGGGCTTATTTGATGATTTCAGCCGCTTTCTAGAAACCCGATTAGAAGAATTTTTGCGTAGCAATCCCCATCTGGAATTGCAGGCAATAGAAGAACAACTGAAGGAACAAGAAGAAGACACTCTGCGGCTGATTCTCGATATCCAAAAACAAGAGAAAAAACTGCAAGCCGAAATTCTCTCCGCCGCCCAAGAAATTCAGCGCTGGAACGATCGCATCAACAAAGCTAAAGCTGCTCAAAGGCTCGATTTAGCTCAAGCCGCCCAAGAGCGGCAAGCAGCTTTGCTGCGTCAAGGAAATCAGCGCTGGGGGCAAATGCAAGGCTGCAAAGAACGCATTGAAAAAGCAAAAGAACTGTACCGCCAAATTCAAGTACGGCGAAAAGAAGTCCGAGCAAAAGCTGCAGAAGCTGCTACTCGCACTACCACTAAAACAGAGCAGAATTGGGATACAAAGGGTTGGAATCAGAGTTCAAATTATAATAGTTTTAATGCGGCCGATCCTTTAGAGGAGAAGTTTCAACGCTGGGAAGCAGACGAAGAACTAGATCAAATGAAGCGGAATATAGGCCGATAGTTACGAAAGCATTCCAATCCTTTAGGGACGGGTTCACCCGGAACTCGGATTTCCAATGCAAATATTCGTCAACCCTCCAGAGTCTCAGGTATTGCGATCGATCGCTCAGACTTTATATAATTACTATCCTAAACTTGTAGGAACAATTAATCAATCAACCCTACAATATTCTCACCTAATTAATTGGCGTTTTTTTAGTTTAAATCCCTGCGGTTATTCACAACGGTTGCTCTGCTTGAGAAGGTGGCTCTTCTGGCAGCGGAATAAACTCTGTCTCTTGAGGAACCTGAGCAAAGCGTCCCTCTCTCCAATCGAGTTTAGCTTGCTCAATGCGCGAGTGCCGACTCGAAACAAAATTCCACCACTTATGGCGCTCACCAACAGGTTCACCGCCAATCACAATACAACGAGCCTTGCCTGAAGCAGAAATGTTTACTTCCGTGCCGGAAGTGAGAACAGCCAACCGATGTTGTTGTAAAGGCACTCCATCAATAACAAGCCCCTCTGTTACACTGTAAACCGCCTGTTCGCTGTAATGGCCCGGTAAGGTAAATTCTCTTCCAGCAGTCAGTTGCACGTCCAGATAAATCATGGGGGAAAATATTTGAACTGGGGAAGTGCGACCATAGGCCTCACCCGCAATTAGGGTGAACGAAACTCCTGCATCCTCCCAAGCAGGCAACTCAGAAGCCGGATGATGCCGAAACCAGGGGTCGGTTTCTTCGTATTCATCGGGAAGTGCTATCCAGGTTTGAATGCCATGCAGGATGGCTTCTTTGCTGCGATCGTCGTCAGGCGTGCGTTCAGAGTGGACAATGCCTCGCCCTGCTGTCATCCAGTTCACCGCACCAGGACGGATTTCTTGAACGCTGCCCACACTATCACCAAGAAACTGGGTCTGAAGCCCCGTCCTTCTAGGACGGCTTTTCTTTAACTTTGAGGCTCCTGATTAATTCCCTAAGTACATCGGTTTTAGTCCGACCTACAGATTTGCAGTGTTCTTCAAGAATTTTAAATTCAGACTCTTGAATCCGAAAATCTAAACGTTTCTTCATGATTTTATCCGGTGTTTTGCTGTACGTTAGTATAACAAGGAGGATAACTCATGTTTGGCTGTCAACAAAACTTAATTCGAGCTGACTCAGAGATTAAGGCGATTCTCGAATATCTGTGTTCTGAGTCTGCAAAACTTTCTAATTGCGGGACTTACTATGGCCGCCAGTTATATTTTAAAACTGGCAAGGTTCCGAACCGCGCTCAGTTGCACAAGGTTCTAGGAACCGAAAATCGAAATCGACACTATCAAGCATTTTACTCTGATACAGCCCAACAAATCCTGACGGGTGTAGCAGAGTCTTTCAAGTCTTTTCTAGGACTAATGAAAGCATTTAAAAATGGGATAATTATAGACCGCCCTAAGCTGCCGAAATATCGTCAAGGCGGAATGGCTGTGGTGACGTTTACAGGTAGGTCGGTAAAACTCAAAGACGGAATGTTGAGATTTCCCCTAGGCAGCAAGGTCAAAGTGTGGTTTGGTCTAGATGCGTTTTACTTGCCCATGCCATCTAATCTTGATTTCAAGGCTATTCGGGAATATCGCATTCTTCCTCGAAACGGCTGTTTCTACCTAGAGTTTGTCTACAAAACTACTGAAGTCCAATCAGATGTAGATATTGCCAGATGCTTGATGATTGACCACGGCGTAGATAATTGGCTAACTTGTGTGAGCAACGTTGGTACAAGTTTTATAGTTGATGGCAAGCACATAAAGTCTCTCAATCAAGGTTACAACAAGCAAGTTGCATTTTTGATGAAGGGGAAAGCTAACGGGTTTTGGTCTAAAAAACTTGCCAGCGTAACCGAGAGACGAAATCGTCAAATGCGAGATGCCGTCAACAAGGCAGCCAAAAAGGTGATTAATCATTGTTTGAGTAATCAAATAGGAACCGTTGTATTGGGCTGGAACAAAGGACAAAAAAAGTCTGCCAACATGGGAAGCAAAACTAATCAAAAGTTTGTGCAGATTCCTACGGGCAGACTGAAGGATAGAATTGGTCAATTGTGTGAGCAGTACGGCTTAAGATTTCTGGAGACTGAAGAATCGTATTCCTCAAAGGCTTCATTCGTTGATAATGATTTGCTACCTACATTCGGCGAGAAACCCGAAGGGTGGCTTCCATCTGGTAAACGAATTAAGCGTGGCTTGTATCGAACAGCTCAAGGTTGGTTGATCAATGCAGATTGCAACGGTTGTGGCAATATTGGTAGAAAAGTAGCGGTAATGCTTGGACTTGATCTAAGCGGAATCAGTAGGGGCGAATTGTCAGCGCCTTTAAGACATAAATTATGGGCTTAAGAATCCCTGTCGCTTCAGCGCAGGGAGTGTCAAGATGCAGCAAAACGCCTTCAAACAGGTAGGTGACGGTTGCTAAGTTTATGTGCGGATGCGGTCTGACATCCACGCCCCGGCCGGGAGGAAACACCGCAGGGCCCAGATGGTCAAAAAAGATGAACGGGCCTACCAGTGCTAAAACGTCTGAGGGAAGCAAGCGACGGGCTTGGAATCCACCCAAATCTTGAATGTGTGGCTCAATGAGATGCTGGATGGTATCCGTCATAATGTTTATGAAGTTGCGAACGCTAATCGTCTATGTCAAAAGTGCATTATACAAAAAGCTATTTCTAGAGAATTGTATCAGTGACTGGTTTAAACTTTCCCAATCGAAAGCTATTGTAGAGTGTCGAGTTCTCAACCAGCTTTCTGCTTACCAAGATAATTGGGTCTAAAGCCCCTTCTTAATAGGACGGCTTTAATTGATTGGCGATTTTTGTTTTAATCCTTTAGTTGCGTTAGTATCTATTTTTTAAATTTCCTAGCATTCTATTTAAAGTAGAGTACAATGATACTTATACCACAGGTAGAATAACCGCCGATACACATGAGACACCAAGCTCAAACGACGGGTCGGAAAATAATAATGGTTAGTGGGTGGGGAAAACCACGAAAAACATAGCTAGGCTGACTATAGCTAGGCTGACTATAGCTAGGCTGACTAACGTAAGCCAAAACCAGAAAAGTAAATTTTGGGAAGTTAAAACGTACCGAGCGGGCATCCGGTAACATGAGAAGTAATTCTCGAACGCTTGGGGAGATAAAACCCTCTGGGACTAACTAAATTAGGCTCGATATTTGGTTTTTTTGAACGGATATTTGGTTTAAGTATTGCCGCAAGGATAGATAGTTTTAAGGTATGTCGCCAGAACCAAGAATCCCCACGCCTGATGGCTGGGGAATGTCAAGAGACGAGGGAGAGTTCATCACTGACTTGAATCCTACCTTTGACCAGGGAGCGAATCAGACGATCGAGTGAGCCACGTTCTTCTTCACTGATGGACTCATCGAGGATGGCGGCCATCATGCCGTAGCGGTCAGCTTTGGTAACGCGGTGAGTATCGGTGACAGTGGCGATTAATTCGTTGATAGCGCCGGGGAGAAGATTAACTGGATACATGGGATTGTTTTGAACTCGACACCTTAATCATCTCGTGGTTTCGCCTAAGAGCAAGTGATGGTGCTGGTTTTTTTCCGTGATAATACTGAAAATCTTCGGTGAACCAAGTCCGTGTTACCAGTGATCGAAGTCACAACATTGAAACCAATGCAGCGGTGGAACAATTACAACCCACATTCTGCCCTTTGAGCCACTGTTGACTGGGAATTCCCTCAAAATTGACGCAAACCTTATGGCTTGGTCAAAAATACCTAAATGTGAGAGTCAAAGGGCGGAATATGGGGAATCGCCCTTTTATCCAAAATCAAAATAAGTAGACAGACAAAAAATTAGTCCGCCTACCTAATCGCTAACTACAAATCACTCCCACTCGATCGTTCCCGGTGGCTTAGAAGTAATATCGTAAACTACCCGGTTCACCCCCTTAACCTCATTCACAATCCGATTCGAGATCAGTTCCAACAAATCGTAAGGAACCCGCGCCCAATCAGCCGTCATCCCGTCTTCACTCTTAATAAATCGCAAGACGATCGGGTAAGCATAAGTGCGCTGATCGCCCATCACGCCTACACTGCGAATCGGCAGCAAAACTGCAAAAGCTTGCCAAAGTTCACCGTACAATCCGTGCCGATTAATTTCTTGGCGAACAATGAAGTCAGCATCCCGCAAAATATTTAGTCTCTCTGCGGTAACTTCTCCTATAATCCGAATCGCCAATCCCGGGCCGGGGAAAGGTTGCCGGTTCACGATTTCTTCGGGAAGCCCGATCGATCGGCCGACTTTTCGCACTTCATCCTTAAACAGTTTTCGCAGCGGTTCAATCAGCTTAAATCGCAAATCTTTCGGCAAACCGCCGACGTTGTGGTGGCTTTTAATTTTAACAGCAACTCGCTCGCCACTTTTCGGGTCTACATTAGTGTCAGCCGACTCAATCACATCAGGATAAAGAGTACCTTGTGCCAGGTAGTCGAAGGGGCCTAGACGCTTCGATTCTTCTTCAAATACGTTGATAAACTCGTGACCAATCCGCTTGCGTTTTACTTCAGGATCGGTTATCCCTTCAAGTTGAGCTAAAAAGCGTTCGCGAGCATTAACATACTCAACGTCAATGTGGAATTGCTCTTTAAATAATTTTACCAACCGTTCTGGTTCATACTTCCGCATAAACCCTTGGTCGATAAACATACAGGTAAGTTGGTCGCCGATCGCCTTGTGCAGCAAGAAAGCCAAAGTAGAAGAATCTACACCACCGGATAGAGCAAGCAAAACTCGTTTCTCTCCGACTAGCTCTCGAATTTCCCGAATCGATTCCTCCACAAAAGTAGCAGTCGTCCAAGTCGGTTCGCACTCGCAAATGTGGTAAACAAAATTGCGAATTAAAGCTATTCCCCCGATCGAGTGAACTACTTCTGGGTGAAACTGAACCCCGTACAAATTTTTCTCGTGGTGAGCAACAGCAGCAGACGGAGTATTGTCCGTGTGAGCGAGGATCTCAAAACCCGTCGGCAGTTGAGTACACGAGTCTCCGTGGCTCATCCACATCGTGCTGCCCTCTTCGACATTGGTCAGCAAGTCCGTAGGATCGTCAATAAATAGCGATGCCTTGCCGTATTCCGCTAATTTAGAGCGCTCAACCGTGCCTCCGAGCTGCTTTACCATCAACTGCATCCCGTAACACACTCCCAACACCGGTATTCCCAAATTCCAAATTTCTGGGTCGCATTGGGGTGCTTTTTCATCGTATACAGAACTCGGCCCTCCTGAAAGAATAATTCCTTTAGGATTGATAGCTTTTAACTGTTCTGCAGTAGTGCGGTAAGAAATAACTTCGGAATATACTTGAGTTTCGCGAATGCGACGAGCAATCAGTTCGGAATATTGCGAACCGAAGTCGAGAATCACGATCATCTGGCGATCGATCTTCCCCAGAGAAGAGTTTGTGAGGTCTGATTCAGTTTTTATTTGAGTAGTCACGGTTATTGCGTAATTGCTAATTGCTAATTGGGTCGAAAGTAGCGGAGGTATCTGTCGCGGTCTCAGTACAATTCTAAGGAAGGCGAGGAACCATTAGTCGCTAGGAATAAATCTTATTCATACTAGATTGCAGTCAGCGATGTTAGTCGATTAATCGGGTACAGGGCAAGCATAGATTTACTTCGAGCCTTACCCTAATTAATAGAATTATTGCTTCAGAAATAACTTCCCGAAGCAACCTAGTATAATTAAGGTCTAGGGACAAAGAATTATTACTTGTTAAATATTATCCCTGAGCGATGTTTTAAACAGAATTCAGGGATATTCACACTAGATTAACAAATTTGAGTCAAAAATGTATCTCCTATATCACTTTTAACAATAATTTTGCGATCGCGCCCGAACATCACCGAGCCCACGGGGATTTGCAAGTTAGTGTGAGTAAAAATGCAATCCGATGACCGCAAGTCTATTTGTCGGGCGATGTCGCCGTAAATTCGATCGACCCAATTGCTCCCAAACTCGGCGTCTAAAGCCCGCAGTTGCCCGAGAGCCTCTTCGGCTGTCGCTGCTGCAAAAATTGCGGAACACGCATCGGCCGGCATTCCAGCTTTAGCACAGTAAGCTGTGAGAATTTCCCTGCGCCCGTCAGCGAGGTGGTGGTGAGTGTGAAAAATTCCCGCCGCCAATTTCATCAGTTTCCCGTGATAGCCAAACAGCAAAATTGACTGCACGCCCTGATATCCGGCCTCTACCAGCAGCGGGCCGAGCCAGTTAGCGGTTTTGACGAGCCTATCAGGATTAATCCCCAGTTGTCGCGCCAAATCCAAGCCGTTTTCGCCGATGCAGAAAACCAAACAGTCAAACAGTTCGGCTTTTTGTTGCAGTTGTTCGCGGTAAACTTCCAACTGTCCAGGGGTACTCAGCGGTTGAGAAATGCCAGTTGTACCCAGCAGCGAAAGTCCTTCTACCACGCCGAAAGCTTCGTTAGAAGTGCGGGTGGCTAGTTGCCGCCCAGACGGCAGAATCAGGGTGACAGTAATTTTTTCTCCCCGTGCGAGTTCTCGGCTCAGATTCGATCGCAGCAGCCGCATTGCGTAATCATAGATCGCCGCCCCTCCACCGACTGTGTGACGCCCTATACCTTCACCGCCGAGAATAACAATCTGCTCTCCCTCTTCCCAATTCCCCAATTCCACCATTGCCCAAACGGGGGTATTGCGAGTCAGATCGAGATTTTCCCCCGGATCGGAGCGAGTCACTCCTAAAGCGGTATTAGTTTTGAGTACAGACGCCTGTTCGATCGGAATTTCTGCCGTTATTTGCGGTTCCAGTAAATTTACTGATACGCTATCTAGAGACTGAATACCCTCACGCAAGCACCGCAAAGCTGCAAGTGCGGCCGCACAGGCAAATACTGGCAATGTATACCCGGATACAGGTTGAGTTTTAGTCACGCTCAAATGCAGAAATCTGTAAATTTGCGGGCGATCGACATCACGCCTTAGCACTGATAGCCCTCAAACATTTAAGTTTAATTGTAGGGTTTGTTATTATAAGCAGTTCGCGTAATTTTTGTCAACTATAATTTTGTCCTGTGAGTTGCCTTGAAGCAAGCCACACTTTTGTGGAGCTTGACTAAATTGCCAAATAGTTTGCTAAAATTCTCCATAGTTAATCATTGAGAGGAAGTTTTGTGTTTGCTGTCAAACGAGCGCTCAAACTGAATAACAACGAAGCGACTTTGATGGCAAGACACGCAGGATTCCGGCGCGTAGTATTTAACTTTGGGTTAAGCTTGCGGACTCAAATGTATAGCGAGGGAAAATTCACAGACTCGAAGGTGATCAACGAAGTTAAAAAAGTTCTTACCAACCACGTCAAGAAACAGCCTGAATTTGGCTGGATGAACCAGTTCTCTAGTCGAGTTTATCAAAATGCTTTAATTGACTTGAAAGATGCTTTTAGTAGATATCGCTCTGGAAAGGCAGGTCATCCAAAATTTGCTAGTCGCCGAGACGGTCAATCTTTTACAGTTGATTCCTCTAATGGCAAAGTTTTACTAAACGCTGGCAAAACCCTTAAGATTCCTACCTTGGGTACTTTTCGACTCTACGAAGCCCTAGAATGCGGTTATGTGTCTCAAACTTTTACGATTTCAAAAGAAGCAAGTCGTTGGTTTGTTTCCTTTTGCGTTGATGCAGAACGTTTGCCAGTTCAACAATCTGAAAGCTCTGTAGGAATCGATGTAGGCATTAATTCTTTTGCCACGCTGTCCACTCAGCAGGTCTTTGATGCGCCGAAGCCGTTAAAACAAGCGAAAACCAAGCTTGCTACCTTGCAACGCCAAGCCTCAAAACAGGTAAGAGGCTCCCAAAATCAGGGCAAAACCTACCATAAAATCCGTCGGCTCCATGCACGGATAGCTCGTATTCGTTTAGATTTCCTTCACAAGCTAACAACTTATTTAGCCCAAACTTTTAAGCTAATCAAGATTGAAAACTTGAACGTTCAGGGCATGATGGCGAATCACAAGCTGGCTGGAGCAATATCGGATCTAGGTTTTTACGAGTTCAAACGCCAACTCGATTATAAGTGCAAAATGTATGGGGCAAATTTAGTGCTGGTAGACCAATGGTTCCCCAGCACTAAAACTTGCTCGAATTGTGGCACCAAAAAAGATATGCCACTAAGCATTAGGACTTTTGAGTGTCCTGCTTGTGGCATATCTTTAGATCGGGACTGGAACGCAAGTCTAAATATTTTAAATTGGAAACCCTCGGCTTGAGGGGGATAGCCTACTTATCTTGGGATTAGCCGTCTACCCAACAGCGTAGGAAGTGAACTCGGATTGTGTCTAAAGATTAGTTTAGACAAGTTTAGATAAGTTTTGCCAAGCAGGTGCGTTAGCGGAGCCCCCGTAGAGGATCGCCAAGAACCCACTCCGAAGCTTTATCGGCACCTGGGGGCGATTTTCACAAAAAACCCGGAATCTCGATCGCGAGCGCTGGCACTGAACAAACGGATTCCAGCAATTAGGTACAAATCGTTAGCAGCTATACTCGGCAAGTTGATCGTCTTTCACTCTATAAATTTACCTAGCCGTAAAGGTGTCAGAGCCGAGTCGATGAGCTTGCGCGAAATTTGTTTTGGCCCTTGGGGAGACTTGTTCGAGGCGGAATTCGAGAAATTTTTGGTATGGGAAATGCTGCGCTCGCTTTTTGGTTAAGCTCACATCTTGCACCATTCTCAATTACTTGTTTAGGAACAGGCTTTTCGGCCTGTTCCACAAGAAGACTCATTCTTTGTGGAACGGGCCGGAGAGCCCGTTCTTGACAATGGTGCAAGATATCAGTTAAGCCCTAAAACCTACTTTTTCACAATTAGCAAATTTATATCTCCCAACCGGTTGATGTCCTAGCGATTGCAAGTCATTTATATTTATCTGAATTACCCGGACGTGCCAGTCCTACTTTCGAGCTAGCCTCTTGAAGGTGGGGCTGGTTTTATCTAACCCTGTTACTTCAATTCTTCAATTCTCCAATCTCAAATCTCAAATCTTAAATCTCAAATTGATTGACTATGATTGAACCAGTTACAGAGTTAAATAAACCTCTATCTCTTCAGACTCCTGAAATACTAGACAATCAAATATCTCAGCTCGTTTTATCTCCAAAAACAGATATCAAAATTTCTAAACAAGAGGTTCGATCGACCCTGAAAGCCTCAACTCTAGACGGCGTTTTTGCCGCTGTCTTCGAGTCGGCGACCGGCGGCGTGCTGCTGAGCAACTTTTTGCTGCAACTCGGCGCGAGCAGCGTGGAAATAGGTATATTCTCGGCTATTCCGATGGTGGTAAATCTCCTGCAACCATTAGGAGCCTACATCGCCGATCGGACAACCAGCCGCCACTGGTACAACCTATTTGTATTCGGCGTGTCGCGGCTGCTGTGGCTGGTGCTGGCGGTGGCAATTGTTTGGGGTTCCCAGCACGCAGACCTCGACCAACTGCTGCAATGGACGCTGGTAACAGTCGTAGCAGCTAGCGTGCTGGCAGCTTTTGCCAATTCTAGCTGGTTCAGTTGGATGGCTGCTGTGGTTCCTCAGCGCTTGCGGGGACGCTATTTTGGCTTTCGCAACAGTGCTGTCAGCCTCATCACTTTGCTGGGAGTGCCGTTGATGGGATTGGGAGTTTCAACTTGGGACGGCGGTCCAATTGTGGGCTACGGTATTGTTTTATTGGTGGGTGTTTTGGCGGGAATGATTAGTTTGGGCTGTCAATCCTTCATGGTTGATGTGAATCCCCAGCTATACAAAAAAGATGCACAGAACGATCGACTTACAGAGAAAAAAGCAAAGCACATAACAGATTTTGTGCCTTCTGTGCTGAAAGATTCTAATTTTTTAATGTTTATTCTTTACTTCAGTGTGTGGACATTTGCTATTAATCTCAGCGCGCCTTTTTTTAATATCTACCTGCTGAAAGATTTAAGCTTGGATGTGAGTTTGGTAACGATTTACACCAGCTTGAGTTCCGGGGCAAATCTACTGCTGCTGATGTTTTGGGGTAAGTTGGCCGATCGCTGGGGAAATCGCCCGCTGCTAATTGCTGTTGGGCTGGTGGTGGCCCTAACGCCTTTGCTGTGGTTGGGTACGGGGAATTACCCGTTTGCCCTGTGGGTGTGGCTGCCGCTGCTGCACTTGCTGGGGGGAACGACTTTAGGCGCGATCGGGCTGTGTACTAACAATATTCAAATGGAGCTCGCGTCGATCGAGCAACCTTCGGCTTATTTTGCGATCGGCGCAGCGGTTGCGGGATTAGCTGGGGCTTTGGGAACTACCGTCGGCGGCTTTCTTGCCGAACTTCCGGGCATGAGTTTGGGATCACTGTTTGCCCTCTCGGCTGCTGTGCGGCTGGTAGGCTTGCTGCCTTTGGTTTTGGTGCGAGAACCTCGTAGCCAGTCGCTGCGGTCGATCGTCCCCACTTTTGGACGTTTCAAATTTAACCGCGACTAGGAAATTTTCTCACAAATTTGCCGATCGAGAAACCAGAAAAGCCCACCGATTGTTAAAAACTTCAAGCCGATCGCAGAAAACCTGAGAGTGATTGAAACAAATTTTAACCTCAACAGAGCATCGAACCTGATACCTGTGTAGCCAATACCTCACTATTATCTTGCAGCCAACGGACAAATCGATAAGATATAGCTGTTTGACAAACTGACAAGGCATAGCGTAAATGTGTTCCAAGGTTTGTTAGCTAGGGCGTCGGATCGCTACTTCTGTTAGGAGAATTGAGGATTTTCCCAGAACCCATCCTACTATTTCACGCTCTGAATTTTTTACGTTGTAGGTAAATCGAGGACTTTCCCAGAACCCAACCAACTATTTCACGCTGTAAACTTTTTAGTTACGAAATATAAATAAAGTTAACATTTTAATACAGCCAACTAGACTAGATGGTGTTTTGAGACTACTATCCTGAGAATCGAAAAAGCTAAAGATTGCCAGCAAAATATCGATTTCCAGCAATCAACGATCGGCGATCGCTGTCAGGCGATAGAAACACTGGAATTGGCAATTCTCTTGTAACCGATTACCAAAGACAGCTCGCTCTCAACTTCCAAATTCAAAGAGAAAATTAAAAAATGAAACGTCTGATCGTTTGCTGTGATGGAACTTGGAACAAACTAGATACTCAGTGCCCAACTAATGTGGTTAGGCTTGCCCAGGCCGTGAAACGGACAGCCAGTGACGGGGTTCCGCAGATTGTGTTTTATGACGAGGGAATTGGAGTAGACAGTAACAAGATTGTGGGCGGAGTTACTGGGCTGGGAATCGATAAAAATATCCAAGATGCCTATCGTTTTCTTTCTTTCAACTACGATCGGGGTGACGAAATCTATCTCTTCGGGTTCAGTCGCGGTGCTTACACAGTCAGGAGTCTAGCGGGGATGATCTATTGCTCCGGTCTCCTATCCCGCCGTTATGTTACCAAGGCATCAGAAGCTTACGAGCTTTACCGTAACCGAAGCATTAAACCAAATGATGAGGAAGCAAAGAGGTTCCGCAAAGAAAACGGCAAAGATCGGGGCGATCGCGTCCCGATTACCTTGCTTGGTTGTTTCGACACCGTTGGAGCCCTTGGTATTCCTCTTGTACCCGCCTTCAGGAAGTTTGAGGCACAGATTAAAACAAGGTACAAATTCCACGACACCACTTTAAATAAGGATGTTGAGAATGCGGTGCACGCCGTTGCGATCGACGAAATTCGCGAAGTCTTTGATGTTACTCTGATGAAGAAAAATCCTGATGCCCCGAAGCAGAAGCTTCGTCAAGTTTGGTTTCCAGGCGCGCATAGCTGCATCGGCGGTGGTACGCCAGAATCCCGCGGGTTATCCGATGCTGTCTTGAAGTGGATGTTGGATCAAATCAGTGACTTTGAATTGAAGCTGGAATTCGAGCCAGAGGCCATTGAGGATATCAAGCCTGATTATAAGGCTCCATTTCAAAACAATCCTGGGTTCTTCAAATTGGCAGGAATCAAGTGGCGCGATGTGGGGGATACCATTGACGATCTTCATGAAAGCGCGATCGAGCGATTGAAAAAGACCCAAGACTATCGACCTAAGAATCTGCAAAAGATTCTCTCCAAAGTAATTGAAAATATAGAAAAATGATCGCACTTTATCAACCTCTCAGAGCCGAGAATAAGAAGACGATCTAATCTCCAACAATCGAAAGGAAAAGCAATCATGACAAGAGATACATCTAGAGATGGATTGAGCAACAAAGCTTTAGCATATACGTTGACTCATTTCAAACCAATTTGGAACTTAGTTCAAAGTTACGAGCCTCTGAAACGTAAACTCAACAAATTTTTTCTCAATAGCATCATTTACAAACTTCCGACTCGCCCGCTTCCCTATAGCTTAATGGGCTTAGATCCCAAAATTCCAGGGACAGATATTCCCAAGAAAACTGATACCTACATTTCTTGGGATTCACTTACAGACAAGACTTATACTGGGCGACATTTACCTCCCGACCCAGAATTGAACAAAGAAGGGAATTTACCACCCCTGGACAAATTAAAGACCTTATTCCAAAAAAGAGATGGAAAAACCATTTATTCGGAAAAATCCACTCTGCTATTTCCCTATTGGGTGCAGTGGTTTACAGATAGTTTTCTGCGGATCGATCAGCAAAACCGCTTCAAAAATACCTCCAATCATCAGATTGATATGTGTAATGTTTACGGGTTGACCCGCAAACAAACAAATATGCTCAGAGCTTTCAAAGACGGGAAATTTAAAACCCAAAAACTCAAGCGCAAAGATGGCGTAGAAGAAGAGTATCCACTCTTTTATTATGCCGATCCTGAGCAGGGTATTATCGATCCTCAATTTGAAGGTCTTCATGCACCCCTTAATGATGAGAAAAGACAACCCCCGGAAAAGAAAGGTAAGCTATTTGCAATGGGAGTTGAACGGGCAAACGTCCAAGTTGGCTATGTCATGCTCAACACTTTATGTATCAGGGAGCATAATCGAATTTGTGATGTTTTGTCCAAAAGCTATCCGCAATGGGACGATGAGAGGCTCTTCCAAACCGCGAGAAATATTCTCATGGTGATTGTTCTCAATATCATTATGGAAGAGTACATTTTTCACATTACGCCCTATAATTTTAGGTTCTTTGCCGATCCAGAAGCTTTTACCAAGGAAAGTTGGTATCGAGAAAATTGGATGGCGATTGAGTTTAGTTTTGTCTATCGCTGGCATAGTGCGGTTCCGGAAACCTTTACCTATGACGGCCAAGAAAAATCCATGTACGATTCCCTCTGGAATAATCAGATGTTAATCGATAAAGGGTTGGGTGCATTGATGGAAGAAACTTGTTCCCAACCAGGCACTAGAATTGGTTTGTTTAACACACCTGATTTTAAGATCGCAGGAACACCCTATACATTTATTGATGCTACCGAACTAGCATCTGTTAAACTCGGACGGCAGGCGCAGTTAGCCAGTTATAACGATTACCGCGAAATGTGTGGTTATCCCAGGGTGACTGATTTTAATCAAATTACGGGTGACGAATACGCTCAACAGAAATTAAAAGAGTTGTACGGTCATGTTGATAAGATTGAATTATTTGTCGGATTGTACGCTGAAGATGTCCGAGAAAATTCAGCAATTCCGCCTTTAGTAGCACGGATAATTGGCATTGATGCTTTCTCCCAGGCTTTAACTAATCCTTTGTTATCGCCTAAAGTCTTCAATAAGGAAACTTTTTCTGAGGTTGGTTGGGAAATTATCCAAAATACCAAAACAGTCTCTGATTTAGTGAATCGTAATGTTCCTCCAAGCGATCCCAAGTACAAAGTCTCCTTCGATCTTTAAGTTGTAGCTGACAACTAAGACTCAAGGTAGTGGGGGAGCATCTCACTTATGCAGCCCTCCGCTAGAAATTGGAGCCAGGAGTCAGGAGTCAGGAGTCAGGAGGAAAGAAGAAGAAGGAAGAAGGAAGGAGGAAGAAGGAAGGAGCCATAATAAGTGTTTTTACAAATATGAGATGCTCCCGGTAGTGGGGGGCGCAAACACACCTGCGCCCTCAAAAATGAGGAAGAAAAAGGCGCTCTTTTCGCAAGCGCTCGGCTACGGCAATTCGGGAGCAATTGCACCAGCACCTATACTAATTAACAGAGGCAACGGTTTGTGTAGAGCCTTTTTTATCGATTTACTGAGGGTTATTTATGAACAAGAAGTTATTTACCGAATATCCCGAACAAGACGAACGCAAATATTACGATCTTTTGGTTGAGCAGGCCAAGCTTCGGATGGATAATCTTTACGGCAATAAGGAGCGGGCGCTGCGAGATACTCACGCCAAAGCTCATGCCTGCGTTAAAGGAACTCTGGAAATTTTTGACTTTGATGAGGAAGCGATTAAACGGGAATTGGGCACACGCGCTTCGTTAAGTTCTTCGCGACTCAATGCTATTTCCCTTAAGCAAGGTTTGCTAGCAAAACCCAAAGAATATACTGTTTGGTTGCGATTTGCTAACGGGGCTACCAAAGTATACCCTGATTACCAAAAAGATTCGCGCTCAATATCAGTGAAAGTGATCGGGGTGGAAGGGGAACGACTGGCGCAAAGCCACGAGTCAAAAACCCAGGACATCATTGTTCACAATTCAGAGCTATTTGTGAGCCAAACCATCAAAGACTACTACGGCTTTTTTTCGGCTCTGGTTGAATCACCAGAGGCATTGAAAAAGTGGCTAATACGACATCCCAGACACTTTCTAGCGGTCTCGACGCTTACGGGTAGCCGGACTCCGAAGAGTTTGCTAACAGCCAAATATTGGAGCGGTTCACCCTCTGCTTTGGGCCTCAATCCCGATTTCGATCCCTCTAAGCCTGGTGTAGTTCCTGTCGAATATCCGGCTGTAATTAAGTATGGGTTTACTCCGGTTTCATCCGAACCACCGCACGAGATAATTCCAGAACAATCTCGACCTGGAATTCCTAAAATTCCTTTTGTCGATCGCGCTAAAGCCTTGGGTTTAGATCCCAATAAGCCAGACAATTATTACCGGGATGATCTAATTCAAGCCTTGGCGAAACCTGACGCTCAATACTGTTGGGATTTTGGCATTCAGTTCCAAACCAGCCTAAAAATGCCGATCGACGATGGCATCAATGTCTGGAAGGAAAAGGAATCACCCTTCTTGAGAGTAGGTCGTCTCACCGTCAAGCATCAGATTATTGATTATGAAAAACAATCGGATTTCAACGAAAACCTGAGATATTCTCCTTGGAACGGCTTAGCAGTTCATCGTCCAGTAGGTGCTATCAATCGGATACGCGGTGTTGTTTACCCGGTTGTAGCGAATTATCGCCTTCAAAAGCGAGGTCTTGTCCACCAAGAACCCACAGGAGAAGAAACTTTTTAAGGGAATAATTTGAGGCTGGGACATCATTTAATGCCATCAGGCAGGTGTCGTCTGAGCAAATGGCAACTCAAAGAAGTTAACAAGCGAAACCTTCAAAAAATCCCATCCCTTTTTAGGGGGTGGGAGTGTTGAAAATTCTGAATTTTTAGTCCTCAGTCCTTAGTCCTCATTATTCAGTAGCAATTAATCAATAACTGGGTTCCTACCCAATTATTAATTATTCTGCTAGCAACCAACTGATGACTAATGACCAACGACTGATGACTAATAACTTAAGCTTGCCGTGAGTAGTATTCCACCACTAGCAGTTCGTTAATTTGTAGAGCAATCCACTCGCGTTCGATAACGCCATTAACTTTGCCAACCAGTTTTTGCTTATCAAATTCCAAGTGATTCGGCAAGTGAGCCAAGCCTGGGTCTTTGAGATTAGCTTCTACCATTGTGCGCGAGCGCTCTCTATTTTTCACAGCAACCACATCACCAGGCTTGCACTGATAGCTGGCGATATTGACTTCACGGTCGTTGACAGTTATGTGACCGTGATTTACCAATTGTCTAGCGGACGGAATGGTTGGAGCCATTCCCATCCGAAACACAGTATTGTCCAAGCGCATTTCCAAAAATTGCAGTAACACTTGACCTGTGGAGCCCGTGACACGGCGGGCTTTGCGGACGTAACGGAGCAATTGGCGTTCCGTCACACCGTAATTGAAACGGAGTTTTTGCTTTTCTTGCAAGCGAACCGCATACTCAGAGAGCTTTTTGCGGTTTTGACCGTGCTGTCCAGGCGGATAATCTCGTCTGGGGGTTTTGCGGGTTAGACCCGGCAACTCTTTCAGGCGACGGACGATTCTCAATCGGGGGCCTCGATATCGAGACATTTATTTTCCTCTCTAATATCTGTATGCAATATTTATGCAGACTCTATATTATATGTTGGTAACGGTCAAAATTCAAATAAAGATCGATAAAAAAACGATCGACCGCAGGGCGATCCATAATGTGCGGTAAATTCTGAAGGAAAAGCCGATCGATCGATCGCCCCAATCAGCCAAAAAAACTCACTACTCGATCTGCCATGCACAACCGCAATTTTTCCCGCACTTCTTCCCCAAAGCCAGCACCGACAGGCTCAAAGCCTACCGCGCGCTGGATATTGGCTCTCGGCACGCAGCTAGCAGCACTCGGTTTGTTGGCAACAGCACTGCCAATCTCACCAGCATCAGCCATTACTATTAGAATCCCTCGCAATAGGAATCCCTATCGCGTCTGCGCCCTGGAACTAATCGAAGCCGGAGTGGGGGCAGAGGCAGCCGCCGCCGCTTGTGCTGACGCCCTCCGCCCCCGCGACATATCTAAATGCGCCCTCCAAATCAACCGCAAAACCAATATTTCGGGTGTCGAAGCGCTCTCTAGCTGTCGGCAGGTGAGGCGTCCCAATGAATTGGCTAGGTGCGTAGTGAATATTAACGGCAAAAGTCGAACTCAACCTGCAGATCCCCTGGTAGTGCTCGATGGATGCCGCCGCAGTTTATTGCCACAACAGTTTGCTGAATGCGTAGTCGGTTTGAGCGGCAGGCTCGAATTTCCCACTGACCGGTTAATCGCCACTTGTCTTGACCCCAGGGGCAGCGTGAGCCAGTTGGACGGGCGCCCTGCACCTACCCCTCCTGTGGAGCTAATTCCACCGCCTTCACCCCTCAATTAATCACTGTTAACAGTTGACTGTTGACTGTTGACTGTTGACTGTTGACTGTTGACTGATGACTGTTGACTGTTGACTAATGACTAATGACTAATGACTAATGACTAATGACTAATGACTAATGACTAATGACTAATGACTAA
>NZ_JAUBTL010000049.1:0-59719 GCF_036702475.1 Microcoleus sp. D2_18a_B4 | reverse complement strand
CGTGTGCGGTGAAAGTCGCAAGCACGGTTTTGTAGGAGAGATGGTGGGGGACACTCTACCATCGACTCTCTAACTAACCTGTAGGGGCGAGTAGGCGTGAAAAAACCTGTTAAATCACCAACAATCTAGATACAAAAACCGCCATCAGCCAACCCATAATCTCTGTACTTTGTTAAGATCGCTCAATATCTTGACAAACAGCCTGATCTATGCAGATTTCCAAAAAATCAACCCGACCTTTCAACCCTCAAGATACCTATCCCTGTCCCGTGTGCCGCACCGGTCAAATTTCTACCATGCCGATGATGGACGCCCTAGCTTGCAACTTCTGCCAGCACATTTATACCGCAAGCGTTGAAAGACAATCGCTCCAAATGGCCGATCGCCAACCGCCCGTAAATTGGCACTGGAACGGCAAACAGTGGATAGGAGCCCACCTCGAAGGCGTAGAATTCGGATGGCCCTACTTGGCAGCGGCTGTGGGTCTAATTTTCCTTCCCACTACCTTGCTGGGACTTTCAGCTTACTATTTTCCCCCGGTTCCCGGCAGCCGGTTGTCGTGGCTGCCCGCAGCTTGGACAGGCTTAGCTTTTTTGTCCCATTTAGGCATTGTGCTGTGGTTGATAGGTGAATTTTATCAATTCCCGGTAGTAACTTACTTCAGAGCTTGGGGGCGCAGGATTAGCCGACGCTAGCTTAAAA
Source organism: Microcoleus sp. D2_18a_B4 (assembly GCF_036702475.1). NCBI lineage: Bacteria > Bacillati > Cyanobacteriota > Cyanophyceae > Oscillatoriales > Microcoleaceae > Microcoleus > Microcoleus sp. D2_18a_B4. The sequence continues at coordinate 59,017 of NZ_JAUBTL010000049.1, read as the reverse complement.
CCTCTCAAAAACCCGATCGTCCTCGGACGTTGCACCGACATCGATCCAGGTAAAATTAGAGGCGATCGCAAAATTCAATTCCCAATCAGCACTGAAGCAGCTATAATCGTTAGCTATTCTAAATAGTCAAAAGCAAACGCATTGCGATTTGTGAGGAGAGCGATGAACATACTTGGAATCTCGGCGTACTATCACGACAGCGCCGCAGCATTAATTCGCGACGGAGAAATTATAGCAGCAGCGCAGGAAGAAAGATTTTCCCGCAAAAAGCATGACGCCAGATTCCCTAAGAATGCGATCGCTTATTGCTTGAAAGAAGCGAAAATAGACTTGCGGGAACTCGATCAAATAGTTTTTTACGACAAACCTTTAGTCAAATTCGAGCGCCTTCTCGAAACCTATTTAGCCTACGCACCCCAAGGTTTTCGCTCTTTCCTAGCAGCCATGCCGATATGGCTCAAAGAAAAGCTTTACCTCAAAACCATGCTCAAAAGAGATCTGGCAGCAATAGCAAACTGCAAAACAAATAAACTGCCATCTCTGCTATTTACCGAACACCACCAATCCCACGCAGCATCGGCATTTTTCCCCAGCCCCTTTCAAAAAGCAGCCGTTTTGTGCCTCGACGGCGTGGGCGAGTGGGCCACAACCTCGGTTTGGTTGGGAGACGGGAACCAACTGACACCTCAGTGGGAAATCGATTTTCCCCACTCCTTGGGTTTGCTTTATTCAGCTTTCACCTATTACACCGGCTTCAAAGTCAACTCTGGCGAATACAAACTCATGGGTTTAGCTCCTTATGGCGAACCCAAGTATGTAGACAAGATTCTCAACTATTTAATCGACCTCAAAGATGACGGAACTTTCCGTTTGAACATGGATTATTTCAACTATACAGTTGGCTTAACCATGACAAACAAGAAGTTTGACGAACTGTTTGAAGGGCCGCCACGTCAAGCTGAAGGAAAATTGACTCAGCGAGAAATGGACATTGCAGCTTCCATTCAAGTTGTTACCGAAGAAGTTGTTTTGCGGCTTTGCAGAACAGTTAAAAAAGAATTGGATGTGGATTATCTTTGTCTTGCCGGCGGCGTTGCTCTCAACTGTGTTGCTAACGGCAGACTCTTGCGCGAAGGTATTTTCAAAGATATTTGGATTCAGCCTGCAGCGGGAGATGCTGGCGGTGCTTTGGGTGCGGCTTTGGCGATTTGGTATCAGTATTACGAACAAACTCGCACTGTGAGCGCGAACTCGACAGCAAATAGTATAGAATCCCTCAAAACTGAACTTATCACTACAAACTCAGCGGTTGAGGAGAGGACTGAAGTTCTCACTGCAAACCCAGCGGTGGCAACTGTGGCGAAGTCGGTTGCTCATTTAACTTGTCACGACAAAATGCGGGGCTCTTATTTGGGGCCGAGGTTTACTGACGCAGAAATTCTCGAATATTTGGATGCTGTCAAAGCCAGCTATCACCGATTGGACGATGCCGAATTAATGCCGCAGTTGGCGGAAATTTTGGAACAGGGAAATGTGGTGGGATGGTTCCAGGGGCGGATGGAATTTGGGCCGCGGGCTCTGGGCGGTCGATCGATCATTGGCGATCCCCGCAGTGCTAAAATGCAGTCCGTGATGAACCTGAAAATTAAATATCGGGAATCTTTTCGACCTTTTGCGCCGTCAATCTTAGCCGAGCGAGTTGCGGATTATTTCGAGATTGACCATTCTAGCCCTTATATGCTATTAGTAGCACCTGTCAAAGCCAGTCTCCGCATTCCCATGACTGCGGAACAAGAGCAGTTGTTTGGCATTGAAAAGCTCAACATTCCGCGTTCCGAGATTCCGGCTGTCACCCACGTCGATTACTCGGCTCGCATCCAAACTGTTCACAAAGAAACCAATCCTCGCTACTATGACTTAATCAGCCATTTTGAAAAGCGATCGGGCTGTTCTATTGTGGTAAATACTTCTTTCAACGTCCGAGGCGAACCCATTGTTTGCACTCCAGAGGATGCTTACCGCTGTTTCATGCGAACCGAAATGGACTATCTGGTTTTGGAAAATTACTTGCTTCCCAAGTCCGAACAAATTCCTTGGAAACAAGATGATGCTTGGAAAAATGAATTTGAATTGGATTAATTATTAGTCAGTTGGTAGTTGGCAGTTGGCATTTGTGAGTTGTTAGTTGGCAATTGTCATTCTTCCTTCTTCCCTCTTCCCTCTTCCTTCTTACCTCTTCCTTCTTCCTTCTTCCCTCTTCCTTCTTACCTCTTCCTTCTTCCTTCTTCCTTCTTCCCTCTTCCCTCTTCCTTCTTCCTTCTTCCTTCTTCCTTCTTCCTTCTTCCCCATGAGCGACGAAATTAAAAAACTCGACAAAAAAGGCTTGCGCGATTTCGGGCTGCTAATTGGCGGTTTGATTGCAGTGCTGTTCGGTTTAGCAGTACCTTTACTGCGGCGGCATTCTCTACCTTGGTGGCCTTGGGCAATCTGCGGAGTGATGGTGCTGCTAGCATTGGTTGCGCCGAAATCGCTGAATCCCGTTTATCACGCGTGGATGCGCTTTGGAATTATTCTTAACAAAATCGAAACGCCGATCGTCCTAGGGATAGTTTTTTACCTGATAGTTTGGCCGATGGGAGTGATCAAAAACATTTTCGGCGAAGATGCCATGCGGCGAAAACTCAATCCTAAAATGGATACTTACCGCGTCCCAAGTAAAGCAAGAACAAAAGTTAGTATGGAGCGTCCTTTCTAAGTGTTTGAAGCAACTTTAGATTTTCTCAAAGATTTGTGGGCGTTTATGAAAGAACGCCAAAAGTATTGGCTGTTGCCGCTCATTGTGACTTTAGTCTTTTTGGGAGCTTTGATTGTATTGAGTCAGGGTTCTGTGATTGCTCCATTTATTTACACGCTGTTTTGAAATAATGAGCAAGTTGAAAAATTTGGGTGTCAATTTGGGTTTGACACTCGGCGGTTTATTGATGGGGGTGGTAATTGGTGAAATTGGATTGCGAGTAGCGAGGATTGAAGGCTATCCCAAAATAGGAAATTTCGCAGAGTCGGCGCCAACTCGTTTTCACACTTCCGATCCGAATTTGGGCTGGAAGCTGAAACCTGGTGTGTCGGGCGAGTGGAATGAGGAAGGTGCGAGTTTTGTGCAGGTGAATAGCGAGGGTTTGCGCGATCGTGAACATACAAAAGCAAAACCTCCAAATACTTTGCGCGTTGCGGTTTTGGGCGATTCTTTCACCGAAGCAATTCAGGTACCTATCGAACAAACTTTCTGGTCAAAATTGGAACGAAAGTTAGGCAACTGCGAAGCTGTTAAGGGACGGAAAAATGTTGAGGTCATGAATTTCGGGGTGCAGGGCTACGGTACTGCTCAAGCATTGATAATGCTGAGAAAAAAAGTGTGGGATTACAATCCTGATATTGTAATTCTTGCTTTTTTTATTGGCAATGATGTGATTAACAATTCGCCGCAATTGGAATATGACCTTTACCGACCATTTTTTGCTTATGATGCTAGCGGCAAGTTAGTGCCGGATATGTCTTTTCGCAATCGGGCGCCGATCGATCGCAACGAAAGAGCAGTTTCCTTCGTAGACCGAATGCCCAGTTTGATCGTCAACAACTCGCGCATTTTGCAGGTTATTAAAAAAGTAGACTTAGAAAGGAAAAAGCGCGAGTTATCTGAGGATTTTACCGCTTTAAGTACCCAAAATCTCAAGGAACCTCAGAATGCAGCTTGGCAAGAGGCTTGGAGGGTGACAGAGGGTTTGATTGTGACGATGCGGAATGAAGTCGTGCAGAAAAAGGCTGATTTCTTGGTTGTGACGATCGGCGATCCGATGCAAGTTAGACCGGATGCCCCGATGCGAAAAGATTTTATGATAAAGAACAACATTCAGGATTTGTTTTATCCCGATAGGCGACTAAAAAAATTGGGCGCGCGCGAGGGTTTTCGGGTACTGAATTTATCCGAACAGATCCAAGGTTACACGGAAAAATATCAAGTCTGCGCCCACGGTTTTGAGAATTCTGTACCCTGTGGGGGTCACTGGAATGAACTCGGACACCGGCTGGCCAGTATCCTGATTAACCGAAATTTGTGCCAACAATTGAAGCAGTCTCAACTCCCCAAAAAACAACCGTAATCAGTCAAATTTCATGAAAGATGCAACTGCGCTCGAAAAAGGCAAAAATATATTAATTATAATCGCGGTTAATTTGGCGATCGCCTTTATTTGTCTGGAAGCTTTATCGCTAGCTTTTTATTTTGTCAACCAAAAGCAGTTTTTTTATACCAGAACTAAAACAAAAGAAAAAGTAGTAGAAGATATTGAAAGGATCGGCATTAGACTTGATGAATCTATCGTAGAAAGACTGCACCCACTGTTTGGCTATGTGCTAAAACAAGGTGCTTTCACCAATGAGAAATTAAAGTTAAAAGTCAACAAACACGGCTTTTTTTCACTCTACGAATATCCCTTTGTTAAAACCAATAAAAATCAAGTTATTATCGGAGTTTTTGGTGGTTCAGTGGCGAATAATTTTGCAGTTTCTGAATATGTAAATCGCAGATTGTCTAACAAATTGAAGACTTATCCAGAATTTGCCAACAAGGAAATTATTGTTTTAAATTTTGGCAATGGCGGCTACAAACAGCCCCAACAATTATTAATTTTAAATTACTTTCTGGCTTTGGGTCAAGAATTAGATTTAGTCATTAATATTGACGGTTTTAACGAAGTAGCACTGTCAAATTTAAACAACAAAGCCCAAGTTGAAATAGGAATGCCCAGCGTTCAGCACATACAGCCTCTGACTGGTTTAGCCAACAACAACTTGTCGCCGGAAGCTATGAGATCGATCGTGCAAATTAACGAAAACAAAAAACAATTGAAAGCAGGTATTGACAAATTGCAAACTTGTCAACTTGCTTTGTGTCACGCTGTTACCTCGCTACAGGTGAAACAATTAGTCAACAATTACCAGCAAGCAGTTGTCAAGTACGATCGACAAGTCAAACAATCCAACCCAGACACGGCAAATAGCGGTATAGTATATATTCCAAAATCTGACTTTGTTTTGCAGGATGCCGCTGCTTTTGAGAACATTGCATCGATGTGGTACGAATCGTCGATCGGGATGAATCAAATTTTATCAAGTAGAAAGATTAAGTATTTTCACTTTGTCCAGCCCAACCAGTATTATCCCACTAAGCGAGCGTTTACCGCCAAGGAAAACGAAATCGCGATCGACCAGAAGAGTCCTTACATTGAAGGGGTGAAAAAAGGTTATCCCGTATTGTTGTCCAAAGTCGATGATTTGCAAAAAGCTGGGGTTAATGTTTTTAACGCAGTGAATATTTTAGACAATACAAAAGAGACGGTTTACAAAGATGCCTGCTGCCACTATAATTCAGTGGGAGAGGAAGTATTGGCAAATTTTGTTTCCAGTTCTATTATTAAAGTAGTCAGGGAGTCGAAATAGAGGTTTATGAAAGATTTAAAATTCCTCAAAAACGGACAAGAAGTTCTCAAGATAACTTTGATTAACTTAGCGCTTTTACTGGTTTTCCTGGAACTCGGTTCCTTGGGATGGTATTTTGTCAAGCACAAGCAATTTTTCTATACTAGAGAAAAGGTGCAAGATAAGTCGGATTTAGGAATTAATTTAGAAGGAGTGCGGCTGAATCAGTCTATTGTTGAAAGGTTTCATCCTTTTTTCGGCTTTATTCAACAACCAGGTCCCGATTTTCGCCCTGGTTTTAAAATTAACAATTACGGATTTATCTCTCCTTACGATTACCCTCTCAAAAAAACTAAAAATAATCAGTTTTTTATCGGAGTTTTTGGCGGTTCTGTGGCTTCCGATTATGCCATATTTCAAGTTCAGAATCAAATTTTACCTAAATACCTCAAACAGTTGCCCGGTTTAAAAGATAAAGAATTTGTAATTTTGTCTTTTGCAACGGGAGGCTACAAACAGCCGCAGCAATTATTAATTTTAAACTACTTTTTGGCTTTAGGTCAAGAATTAGATATGGTCGTCAATATAGATGGTTTTAATGAAGTAGCACTTTCAAATTTAAACAATAAAAATAAAGTCGATTTGGCTATGCCAAGTATTCAGCATATTTTGCCGCTGGCTCACTTCGCGAATAATAGCCTTTCTACTAAGGCTATGGAAGCAACTCTCAGAATTCAAGAAAATAAAACTCGGATTAATCAGGGTTTGTCAAGTTTGCAAAACTGCTCTTTAGCTGCGTGCAATGCTTTCACTTCGGTTTACGTTCAAAATCTAGTTAATAACTATAAAACAGATGTAATTAAGTTTGAAGAAGAACGGACAAAACAACAAAAAGATGACAGGGGGAGCGTTATTTATATCAATACTAATAAGTCGGTTTTACCGGATTCAGTAGCTTTTGAAAAAATGGCATGGAATTGGGCAAAAAGTTCAATTTTTATGCACAAAGTGCTGTCAGCTAGCAAGGTGCCTTATTTTCATGTTCTTCAGCCTAATCAATATTATCAGACGAAAAGGGTGTTTGGTGAAGCCGAAAAGCAGATTGCTTTTAACAAGGAGACTCCTTATGCTAAATCTGTAGAAATTGGATATCCGGCTCTTTTCAAAAAGTTTCCTAATTTGGAAAAAAATAATATCAATCTAGTGAATGCTGTCAATGTTTTTGACAAGACTAAAGATGCGGTTTATGTAGATAGCTGCTGTCATTACAATCAAGCTGGGGCAGTAATTTTTAGTGATTATGTGGGCCGTTCTATTCTGGAAGCTTTGCGGAAAGATGAAAGAAAACAGAAGAAGCGCGTTCGACTAACCATCAACGACTCAAACAAACAATCTCAAAAACCCGCCCCCGCCCCACGGTAAATTTGAATTTACATTTCGATTTACCCTGGAGTGGGGGCGGGTTTATTTATATTTTGAATTATTGCCGAGATTATTGGTCAAACCCGCCCCAGAAGAAGGAAATGTACCTTTTATCAGGGATGATGAGAACAATTGACGCTGGCCAATGGTTTTTAGGTTTTTGGTTCGGTTTTAGGTCGATCGCCCGCTGAGTCGATCGGCATTACCAAGACTTTATCAACTCGGTTCCCGTCCATATCGACTACTTCCACGCGCAAACCGTTCCACTCAAAATGCTCGGCTGCTGTGGGAATTTTCCCCAAATTGGTAATTACAAAGCCGCCCATTGTGTGGTAACTTCCTTTGTGTTCTGCTGACTCTTCGATTCCAAACAGCTCAAAAAAATCTTCAACTGCTAGCATTCCGTCTAACAGCCAAGAACCGTCTTCGCGCTGCACGGCTTCCGGCTCGTCAGCATCTTCAATCGAGGGAAAGTCGCCAACGAGTTCGACTAAAATGTCGTTGACTGTAACCAATCCTTGAATGACGCCGTATTCGTCTACTACCAAGGCAATTTGATTGCTAGATTGTTTGAAAAGTTCTAATACTTTTAAACCCCGCGTGCTTTCCGGTACAAATAACGGTCGTCGTAAAGAAGCGCTTAAATCTAGGGGTTGACCAGTTAAAGTCCGAGACAGCATATCAGTAACGTGTACTAAACCTACAACGTTGTCGAGCCCTCCCTGACACACGGGAAACCGAGAATGACCGCTGCCGAGCATTTTTTGGCGGTTTTCTTCTACTGAGTCGTCGAGGTCAAGCCAGGTAAGATCGGGACGCGGGGTCATTAAGGCGCTGACTCGCCGATCGCCCAAACGAAAGACTCTTTCTACCATGTCTTGTTCGGCTTCTTCAAAGGTTCCGGCTTCGGTTCCTTGCTCGATTAAAACTTTAATTTCCTCTTCTGTAACTTGCGGTTCTGTCGAGGGCGATATCCTCATCAGCCGCATCACTAAGTCAGTGGAATGACTTAACAAATAAACCGCAGGAGCGCCAATTTTTGAGAGCATTCGCATGGGAATTGCTACGCTTGAGGCGATCGGCTCCGGGTTGTTGAGCGCTAGCCGCTTCGGCACGAGTTCGCCGATAATTAAAGTCAGATAAGTGATGGTTAAAACTGCTACTACTGAGGCGATCGTCTTAGAGTAGGGCGCGAGGGCAGGAATCAGCCGCAACAAAGGCTCTACCCTTCTAGAAATCGTCGTTTCTCCGAAAGCGCCCGACAGAATGGCCAGCATCGTAATCCCGATTTGAACTGTCGGCAAGAACTGATTGGGGGCATTAGCCAGATCCAAGGCTACGCGGGCATTGGCGGAACCTTGGTTGGCCATCTGTTGCAGTCTCACCTTCCGTACAGAGATGATGGCCATCTCTGACATCACAAACAAGCCATTGAGGAAAATTAGCAGGAGAACAATCAGAATATCGGTACTTGGGGACATTTCTAAAATTTTCGGTAGTAACGGCGAAGCGCTCTGCCCGGTTAGTCGATTTTAGATTTTAGATTTTAGATTTTAGATTGACGACGCCGCCAGTATCTGGGGGATTTCCCTAATGTCTAAAATTCTTCGATCTTCACAACTTGAGTACGTGGCAGGGTATCCGTCTTTGGGTGCAGTCACAGGAGAGGTCTGGAAGCTGCGAATCTCGATCGCAAAATCGAAATTTTTTCTAAACCTGTCACTAGATTAACGTCCCGCGCTCGATCGCGATCGCAGGATCGACATATTAAAGCAGAAATCTATCTCCAGTTAAGTTCCAAGGCGTCAACAGCCGATCGGCACAATCATCAGAAAAGTTGGGTGGGAAACCCCGTGCTTCTAGCACGGCTTTACAGGGAATATGTTACAATGTCAGGCATGACTCAGCGAGCCTACAAGTACCGATTTTACCCAACCACCGAACAAGAGTCACTCTTGAGGCGGACAGTGGGCTGCGTGCGGTTAGTTTACAACAAGGCTTTAGCTGCTCGCACCGATGCTTGGTATCAAACAAGCGAGCGCGTTGGATACGAACAGACTTCTTCTATGCTAACAAGTTGGAAAAAAGAGCAAGAGCTTGATTTTCTCAACGAGGTTAGTTGTGTACCCCTTCAACAGGGACTCAGACACCTACAAAAGGCATTTACTAACTTTTGGGCCGGTCGTGCCAAGTATCCCAACTTCAAGAAAAAGTGCAATGGTGGTACTGCTGAATTTACTAAATCTGCCTTTCGTTGGAAAGATGGCCAAGTATTTTTGGCTAAATGTACTGAAGCATTGCCCATTAGTTGGAGCAGACAGATTCCTGATGGTGGCAGTCCATCCACTATCACCGTTAAGCTCGATGCTAGAGGGCGATGGTATGTCTCCCTGTTGGTGGATGACCCCACCGTTAAACCCCTGCCCGAAGTCGATAAATCTATCGGCTTGGATCTGGGTGTTACCAGCCTGATTGCTACTAGCGATGGAACTAAAATTGCTAACCTCAAACACTTTAAGCGGTTGCACAATAAATTGAGACGGGTACAAAAAGCTCTGTCTCGGAAACAGAAAAGGAGCAATAACAGACAGAAAGCACGGCTGAAAGTAGCCAAAGTACACGGGCAGATCGCCGACGCCCGTAAAGATTTTTTGCATAAGCTGACAACTCAACTGGTACGTGAAAACCAAACGATCGTAGTTGAGGATTTGGCTATCAAAAATATGGTCAAGAACCACAAGTTGGCTAATGCTATTAGTGATGCCGCTTGGGGTGAATTAGTCCGACAACTGACTTACAAAGCAGCGTGGTACGGTCGAGAGCTGGTAAAAATTGACCGATGGTTTCCTAGCTCTAAAAGCTGTGCCAACTGCGGGCATATAGTAGATAAAATGCTGTTGAATGTGCGGGAGTGGGAATGTCAGGAATGCGGGACTAAACACGACCGAGATATCAACGCGGCAAATAACATTTTGGCGGCAGGACTTGCCGTATCAGTCTGTGGAGCGAACGTAAGACTTGACAACCATAGGGTTGAAGGGCAGTTGCGAAATCCCCGTCTCGGGAAAGAAGCAGAAACCTAAGTCGTGAGTCTTGGGAATCCTCGCCGTTCTACGGCGGGGAGGATGTCAAGGATGTTTGTCGTACAATCTCCTTAACAGGCCAAGGGAAAGAGCCTTCGCCGATCAGGGATTAAAATTAAAAGCGCATGACTTTCTCTTCAATAATTCGTACCCTGGGGCGATCGCCCCTAGCCACAGAACTCCTCAACAAGCTCAAGCGCCATCGCTGCTTGCAACTCAACGGCATCGCCCGGTTGCCCAAAGGTTTAGTAGCTTCCGCCCTCGCACAGCAAGAAGGGCGGAGTTTACTGGTAGTGACGGCCACTCTAGAAGAAGCCGGCCGCTGGGTGGCCGGGCTGGAGGCTATGGGCTGGCAGACTGTGCATTTTTACCCAACTTCGGAGGCTTCACCCTACGAGCTATCTTACTCCGACGAGAACGAAATGACTTGGGGACAAATGCAGGTGCTGGCGGATTTGGTCGAGAAACGAGAAACAAACGCTAATTCTAAGCCGATCGCAATTGTAGCTACCGAAAGAGCTCTCCAGTCTCACTTGCCACCACCTGCTGCTTTTGAACCCTACTGTCTGACGCTGAAGCGAGGTGCGGTTCAAGACTCGAAGATACTTGACCGCCAACTCGTGTCGATGGGGTACGATCGAGTGACTCTGGTAGAAATGGAGGGCCAGTGGAGTCGCCGGGGCGATATTGTCGATGTATTTCCGGTAGCGGCTGAGTTGCCAGTGCGGCTGGAATGGTTTGGGGATGATTTGGAGCAAATTCGGGAGTTTGACCCGTCTTCCCAGCGATCGCTCGATAAGGTCGATCGGTTGGTGTTAACTCCTACTAATTTTAACACAATTATTAAAGCAGTTTTATCTGAAAAAAAGGTTGACGAAATCAACCACATAGGCTCTGTTGACACAGAAAATGAACCCGAAAATGAAGCGGAAAAATTTGTCCGCAGGTTGTTGGGTTTAGCGTTCGAGCAACCTGCATCTTTGTTAGATTATTTGCCAGAAAATACTTTAGTTGTTATTGACGAACCCCAAGGGTGCGAAGCTCACAGCGACCGCTGGTATGAGAATGCACAGGAACAGTGGAATAATTGCAATCGGGAATCTGTTGTTGCGGATGCGGGAACAGAAAAGTTGCCAATTTGTCATTTGAAAGTTCCGAAAATTCACCGCACTTTTGCTGAATCTATGGCAGATGTCGCAGCTTTCGAGAGGCTAGAACTTTCAGAATTGGCCGAAGATTCTACGGCTAAAAAATTTCAAAGCTCTGCAGAGAGTGACCAGCTACCGTCTGCGATTAATTTGGCTTCTCGGCCTGTGCCGGTGATGCCTCACCAATTTGCGAAGCTGTCTCAAATGCTCAGGGAAGAGCGCGATCGGGGTTTTACCATTTTTCTAGTTTCTGCTCAACCGAGTCGTTCTGTTTCTTTGCTCTCGGAACACGACTGTCCGGCTCAGTTTGTGGTGAATCCGCGTGATTATTTGGCGATCGACAAGTTGCAATTGCAGCACATTCCGGTTGCTTTGAAGTACAGCGGGCTAGCAGAATTGGAAGGTTTTATTCTGCCGACTTTTCGGATTGTGTTAATTACCGATCGGGAATTTTACGGTCAGCATTCTTTAGCTACTTTTAGCTACGTCCGCAAGCGCCGCCGCGCTGCTTCTAAGCAAGTAGACCCGAATAAATTAAGCCCAGGTGATTATGTGGTTCACCGCCAGCACGGAGTCGGTAAATTTCTCAAGTTGGAACGCTTGACGATCGATCGGGAAACTCGCGAATATTTGCTGATACAATACGCGGACGGTACTCTGAGGGTGGCTGCTGATCAATTGGGCGCTTTGTCGAGGTTTCGGACTGTAGCCGATAAAGTACCGGATTTAAACAAGCTGACAGGTCAAACTTGGGAAAAAACTAAAACTAAGGTTCGCAAAGCTGTTAAGAAATTGGCAGTGGATTTGCTGAATCTTTATGCTAAAAGAGCTAAACAAACAGGTTACGCTTTTCCTGCCGATATGCCTTGGCAACAAGAATTAGAGGATTCTTTTCCTTACCAGCCAACGCCGGATCAGTTGAAGGCAACTCAGGATGTGAAACGCGACATGGAGGGCGATCGACCGATGGATCGCTTGGTCTGCGGCGATGTCGGTTTTGGTAAGACAGAAGTGGCTCTGAGAGCGATTTTTAAGGCGGTTACGGCGGGCAAGCAGGTGGCTTTGCTCGCTCCGACGACGATTTTGACCCAACAGCACTATCACACGCTCTCGGAGCGTTTTTCCCCTTATCCGATCGAAGTTGGTTTGCTCAATCGCTTTCGCACTGAAACCGAGCGCCGGGAGATTCACAAGCGTTTGGCGACTGGGGAATTAGATGTGATTGTTGGTACTCAAGCTGTTTTGAGCAAAGCCATTAAATTTCGGGATTTGGGCTTGTTGGTGGTGGATGAAGAACAGCGGTTTGGAGTTAAGCAAAAGGAAGCAATTAAATCTCTCAAAACAGAGGTAGATGTTCTGACTCTGACAGCAACGCCGATTCCCCGGACTTTGTATATGTCGCTGTCGGGGATTCGCGAGATGAGTTTGATTTCGACTCCGCCTCCTTCCAGGCGCCCGATTCAGACGCATTTGGCTCCCTATAACCCGGAAGTGGTGCGATCGGCAATTCGTCAAGAATTGGATAGGGGCGGTCAGGTTTTTTACGTGGTGCCACGGATTGAGGGGATTGATGAGTTGGCCGTTCAGTTGCAGGAGATGGTTCCGTCTGCCAGAATTGCGATCGCCCACGGTCAAATGGAGGCTTCGGAACTAGAATCCATCATGCTGACTTTCAGCGCGGCGGAGTTTGATATTTTGGTGTGTACGACGATTATTGAGTCGGGTTTGGATATTCCTCGTGTCAATACCATTTTAATTGAAGACGCGCAGAAGTTTGGTTTGGGTCAGCTTTACCAGTTGCGGGGACGGGTGGGACGCGCGGGGATTCAAGCTCATGCTTGGCTGTTTTATCCGAAGCAGAACCAACTGTCTGATGCTGCAAGGCAGAGGCTGCGGGCAATTCAAGAGTTCGCGCAGTTGGGTTCGGGCTATCAGTTGGCTGTCCGAGATATGGAAATTCGCGGTTCGGGTGATGTTTTGGGTACTGAACAATCTGGTCAAATGGAGGCCATCGGTTTTGATTTGTATGCTGAAATGTTAGAGGAGGCTATTCGCGAAATTAAGGGTCAGGAAATTCCGAAAGTGGAGGACGCGCAAATTGACCTCACTTTGACGGCGTTTATTCCTGCTGATTACATCGCAGATTTGGATCAAAAGATGAGCGCTTACCGGTCTGTGGCTTCTGCTAATAACTCAGAAGAGTTACAGCAGATTCAGGTTGATTGGTGCGATCGCTATGGGCCAATTCCTCTGCCAGCCCAGCAACTTATCCGTGTGGTCGAACTCAAACAAATCGCTAAAAAAATCGGTTTTTCTCGGATTAAGCCGGAGAATAAGCAGAACATAGTTTTGGAAACAGCTATGGAAGAGCCTGCTTGGAATTTACTCAAGGCTAATTTGCCGGAACATTTGCGCTCTCGTTTTGTCTACAGCAAGGGGAAGGTTACTATTCGGGGTATGGCGGTTTTGACGGCCCAAAAGCAATTGGATAATTTGATTGATTGGTTGGGTAAAATGCAGGGCGCTTTGCCAGAAGCAAATGTTTGATTTTAATATATAATCCCCAAATCTAGCGCACCGCCGAAACCACAGAATAATTCCGATGGAACCAGAAAAAATATTACTGCTGTTTTCATGATGGTTTTAGCGACAGAAAGGATTAAAATCGTGAAAAAGTTAGTGAGTATTTTTTTGGCGATCGCGCTAATGCAAGGAGTCCCAATGGCGGTTCAATCTCAACAAATAATTGACCCGATCGATCGGGTTGTGAGTGCTGGATTGATGAATAAAGATGCCAGTGGCAATTTTAATGCTGATGGCCTTGTCAGTCGCGCCGATTTGGCGGTGATTTTAGTGAAAACTTTTGGTTTGGAACGCCGAAAAACCGCTCAGAAACCGGATAGGGAATTGCCAGACGTACCGAAGAGTTACTGGGCTTACAGTGCGATTCAAACTGCTTTGAAAACGGGAACGATGAGTGGATATCGCGACGGAATGTTTTTCCCAAATCAAAGGGTGACTCGCGCTGAAGCTTTGGCGATTTTTGCTCAGGCTTACGGGGTTTTTCAGTTTCCAGATCCCAGCATTTCCGAAATTTTAGCTAAGTATCCAGATGCAGGCGAAATCCCTAATTGGGCTAGAAAGTCTCTGGCTACTGCACTTTATGAAGGGTTTGTTAATGTTGATATCGCAACTAATAAGATTAATCCTTTGAAGCCGATGACTCGCGGGGATATCGCTTACGCTTTGAGCAAGTATTTGGAGCGGCAGGTAAGGCCCAGTTCTTTGCCTGTCCCGGACGAGGAGCCTCCCGATCGCGGCGTGGGAAGGTGAATTATTTTGAATTTTGGATTTTAAATTTTGGATTTTGGATTTAAAAATTATAGCCGTAGGGTGCGTCGCCATCAGCCATCTACTGAGAAACCTAAAAAATCTGATAGCGACGCACCCTACTGTCAACTTGAACCTTCGACCTTGAGATTAAGAGTCACCTGCTCTAACCAACTGAGCTATACTCCCGCATCTAGGCTCATAACATAGCTGATTGATTTTGTCAATACTTTTTCAAATTTAGTGCGATCGCCCTGACTCACCCCAAAAGTCTCTCAACGGAAACGCGAATGTCGGGAAATGCCAGCGGTATCACCCTTCCGGCGTCGATCATGAGCTCTGTCTCAAGCAATCACAACCATTTGAAGGCTGAGAGAAAAATACTTATTCAGAAAAATCGGATGCGGGAGTGTAGGGAAAACTGATACATTGATAGACGTAACTTTAAATAAAAAAGCGGTGGCTGGATATGGTTTTAAGCTTTGGTCATAGATTTCCAACAGCTATCAAGCAGATTAAAAGATGTAACGTTTTGGTGATTGGCAGTACCGGGGCTGGGAAGAGTACACTAATTAGTTCAATGTTGAATTTTCCCATTAGCGACTCTGTTACAAACAGCATTTCAAACCCACCATATCAAAAGCCAGGACTACCAATAGCAATCTATGATACACCGGGACTTGAAAATAATAAAAAACAGCAGGATAGGGTCAAGGAGCAAATTGCTAAGTTCATCAAGCAACAGAAATACAAAGAACCAGAAGACCAAATCCATGCAATTTGGTACTGTGTAAACTCTCAAGTTACAAGAGAAACACTAATCGATCGGCGTTGGATTTCGTCAATTGCGAAAGAACTTCCAGTTATTGCTGTAATTACTCGCGCTTCAGGAGTGGAAAAAAGCTGGTTAGAACCTTTTCTCAGGGGCATTTCGGAAATTAAGAAAGTGAGCCCAGTCATGGCAGTGCGAGAAAAAACACCTCATTACGACATTAAACCTTACGGTTTAGACTCTTTACTATTTGGCACTGAACATTTACTAGAAGAGATTGCTAAAACAGCAATTTTGAATGCGATGAAATCCAAGGCAGATAAATCTTTTGGTTTGTGTATAGATGGATGCGCTAAGGTACTTACCGCTCGATTGTTGCCAGTTCCAATGATGCAAACACCGCTAGTAGCTACTCTACAATCTTGGATGCTTGCAGATATTTCCAAAACCTTTGGTTACAATTTTGATGGGAAACTTCTTTCAGAATTGTGTGCAGTAATTGGTACAACAGGTATTGAGGTTGAACTGGCTCAAATTCTCAACAACTTGCCAGGAGTTAATTATGACAATATCCAAACTGTTCATGACGTTTTATCTCAATTTGGTGTTATGCTTAACGGAATGACAGATGCACTACCCTTCAAAGATCAACTAATCGATTTGTTACCAGGGTTGGACAACTTCAATCCAGTAAGTGGATTCCCCATTTTCAGATGTATTGCTGCTGTTACTACTGCTCTCTGCACAGGTTTTCTAGCTCTTGCCTATATCGAGGCGATGAAAATATATAAGCAAGCTGAGTATGAAGGAGAACCACTGCCAGACATCAAAGAAACCTTGAAAGATCTGGTGCAACAGTGGATGGAAGCTATCAAAATTGGGTTTGGGATAGGCTCAATTCCCGCTTTTGCAAACTAAGCCATCGTCATCACGAGGCAATTACCTCAACAACTAAAGCGATAACAACTAAAGCGATCGCCCTGGAAAGGTTAATAATATAGGCGATCGCTATTTTTTGTTTTAGAAAGGGGGTAATAAAATTTTTTCTGAGCTGCATTGTAAACCACTCATTAAGGAATAGCTGATTTCACCTAAATTATCCTTCCGCCATATACAAATGGGAGTCCAAATCACTCTTGCGTAGTTATTAAACTGATCTCGAAAGTCTTTGGGTGAGACTCCAATCTCTCTAGCTGCTTTGACGATCATTCGGCCAAGCGAAAAAGCAATTTTGCGACTAGCCTCATCTTCGTCCTCTTCATCAGACTCCATAAATGCCTCCATATAAGAATCGAAAATGATCGAGAGTTCATTTTTAATGTTGGGGTCAAACAGAAAGAAATCTGCGGTATGCCAATAAGTCTCTTCACCTTGTACTCTTTTATAGCGTTCGAGATTTTCATGAGTTGGTTCAAGAACAAAATTATTCATTGCCTGCAATACACAAACTCTTATTTAACACTTAGAAGTTTAACTTAACTATCTCAGAATTGCCAATCTAAAAATACTTCTGATCGGCCACCTAACCTGGGATTCCCGACGAGGTTTGAACTCGCAATCTTCTGCTTGAGGGGCAGACGGCTTAAACCAATTTGCCTATGGGACTTTAAAACTCGTAACTCCCGGAAACGGAGACGAGGTTGACGGGTTTCGATCCCGCTACCTTCGCTGTGACAGAGCGACGCTCTCCCAATTGAGCTACAGCCTCACAAATTGCTGTTTGGACGGGGTGGCGCTTGACTTCGCGTACTACAACCCAAGGGGGCGATCGCACTTGCAGTCAAGCCTGTCCAAAAGTATGTGACATGACTAATTACCTATTCGGTAAACCCCTGATCAATCAAGATGTTTGGGAGCTAAACTGGTAGTGTCGCGGGTGGTGAATCCGATGCTGAAGTTGTACTACACTCCAATTTCTCTGAACGATCGCCGCCTGTGGGTGGCGCTGGAAAAGCAGATTGCTTTTGAGCCGATCGCCCTTAACCTAGATGGCGACCAATTTGGGCCGGAATTCTCCGCAATCAACCCTTTCCATCGCATTCCTGTATGAATAGATGAAGATTTGACTTTGGTTGAGTCGCTGGCAATTCTGGTTGATCTGGAGGCGAAATACCCCACACCTGCACTGCTACCAACTGAGGCGAAAGCGTTGGGAATTGTGCGGATGGTGGAAATGGTGGCGTTGATTGAACTGTTGCCGGCGATGTTTCCCTTAACAGGTCAAATTCTGGGTGTAGCCGGAGATACAGCGGAAAAATTTGAGGAGTTACTGGCGGATGATTCCCTTCGGGATAGCTCCGCTCGCGCGGACTGATTTTGCAGAGGAACACAATTCAAAATCCCGGAGCTTTGGTGACTGTAAAAGCAGCCATCAAACCCCCAGGATTTAAGTTTTTCCTCTTAAACGAGGCTCAAATTATCCCCAGTGAGCTTTAACTCAATCAGCAGTAGCCAATTCGGTACTGGCGCCACCGCGCTTCCGTGTCAGAGTATTGAAAAGCATCTGACCAACTGCTTTAATCAAATTGCCTTCTAACTCCATGAACATCTTCATGTTCATGCCAAAAGCTGCATTAGCTTCGTCAACAATTCGCTCTGCTGTTGCTTCGTCAATCGGCAGTTCATTCATTGCCTGACGGTAGTTAGCCTTGAATTCTTTTTCATCAGGAATATCCTGGAATTCATAGAAAGCAGTGCCTTCTCCCTCGGAAAGATTCATCCCGCGCTGGGCAATTCCCTTCAGGATTTGTCCGCCAGATAAATCGCCAAGGTAGCGAGTGTAAGAGTGAGCTACTAACAGTTCCGGTGCGGTCGCCGAAATCTCGCGAATTCGCTCCACATAAGCTTTAGCTGCTGCTGACGGAGCTACTTGTTCGCGCCAATTCGCACCGTAGTAGTAAAATAAATCTTGCTCTAAGCTGTGTTTGCGATTCAACTCAGAAAAGTAAATTTTTGAAACAACCGGATGCTGCTTTTGGCGTTCCATTTCCTCTTCCATTGCCGAGTAGACAAAGTAGAGGTTTCCTACTAACTTCCGGTAAGAAGTTTTTTCTACAACGCCTTTTAAAAAACACTTGACAAAACCGACGTTTTCTGCCATTGTGTGGGACTTTTTGGTTCCCTCACGCAATTTGGTCGCTAAATTGATGCTCATAAAAAAATTCGGTAAGTGGGAAACTCAGCGTCTTTAGACCTGAGATGGAAACGGCTCGGCGGTTGAAACCGCCGTGAATCTTTGCATTACACGAGGATTGCTAGATGGGAGTGTAATGAATGTAATGTAATTTCGATGGGACACTTCAGCTAGGGGAGCGTGCATCGAAATTACCCTCTCAAATTTGGCAACCCGCGATCGCATAATGTTTGCTCTTTCGAGCCTCCCTTTCGGGGTGATGTTAGCTTCGACAAAGTTAACGGCCGGTACTATATCTAGGACACTGATTTAACCCAATAAGTCTGTTTAATCCTAAATTTCTAGAGCAAGGAACTAGCTTCGCATTCCCTGGTAGGTCTTTAACTCTTACCGTTAACGTAGTACCAAGGTACTGAGTCTGGTCAACTGCGGTTTAAGTCTTAGGCTAGAAGCCCAATCTCTTTAGACCTGGGTCGTTGACGCTATACTGTCCAACCTTCTATTTTTGTGAGGGTCGATCAAGTCGCCAAAAATCTAAAATTTACCTAAGTGTTTACCTTAGATCGATTTGATGAGAGATTGTATTAATTTTTATAACAAAAGTTGGCAGTAGTCAGTCGTCAGTAGTCAGTTGGCAGTTGGCAGTTGGCAGTAGTCAGTAGTCATCAGTCATCAGCCACTAACTAATGACTAATGACTAATGACTCATCCTCGCCAGCAAACAACTGTCAACTGTCAACTGTCAACTAACTTAGATGTCCAAGTCGAGGAGGTTGAGTTTGGGGCCGTAGGTTTCAATGAATTCGCGGCGGGGGGCGACACGATCGCCCATTAAGATCGTAAAGATGCGATCTGCCTCAGCAGCGTCTTCAATCTCCACCCGTTTCAGCGTCCGAGTTTCTGGGTTCATCGTCGTATCCCACAACTGTGTCGGCATCATTTCACCCAAACCTTTGAACCGCTGAATGGTGTAGTTAGCATTCGCCGGAAATTCATTGCGGATGAGATTGTTCATTTCGCGATCGCTGTAACAGTAGTAATGATTGCGTCCCCGTTCCACTTTATAGAGAGGAGGACAAGCAATATAAATGTAACCTTGTTCTACAAGTGCCCGCTGATAGCGGTAGAAGAAAGTCAGCAACAGCGTGCGGATGTGGGCACCATCTACGTCAGCGTCAGTCATAATTACGATGTGGTGATACCGCAATTGACCAGGATCGAATTCTTCGCCTTTGATGCCCAAACCCAGGGCTGTAATTAACGATTGAATTTCGTTATTTTTGTAGATTTTGGCGTCGTCGGTTTTCTCAATGTTGAGAATTTTACCGCGCAAAGGCAGGATTGCTTGGAATTGGCGATCGCGCCCTTGTTTTGCACTGTTGTGCACGAAAATTCCCGCCCCTAATGCAAAGTTGTGACTGTTGGGCACTTCGATGTCGTAAACATCGTAGCGTTCCTCTACAGCTTCGATCTTGACAACGCGGTGGTTGTAATTCCGAACCGCTTGGCGAGCATATAGTGCATCACCATTAAAGTAGCGATCGCAAAAACTCTCATACTTCAACAAACACTTATCTTTTTTCGTGCGGCGGTAGCTATTGTAATAATCAACATCAATCCAGCCCATTTTCATCTCAACAGCCTTCAAAGCTTCAAGAGTTTTGCGGTAATAAGTTTCGTTCAAAGCTTCTTTACGTTTCTGGCGAAACTCCGGCGTCCACTGTTCCTTAGTTTTTTCGCGCCGCCACTCCAACAAATTCTCATCTTGCCACTGCTCTTTCGCAAATTGCGAATTAGTCTCCCGCGCTTCAGGATTGTTAGCAAAATGATTGCGAACCCGTTCCGACTGAGCCAAACGGTTTTCTTCGGAACTCCAATACTCTTGCTGGGCTTGGTTCAGCAGTTCATTATTCTGCTGGCGATAAGTTTCATCAGTATCGTAAAACTCCCGCCACTTGCTCATCATGTAAGCTTTATACTCTTCATCTTCCCACTGAGCTTTCGCCTGTTCCGAAAGAATTTGTCGCGTTTCCGGCTGCCGCATCCGCTCTTTCATCATCGCCCGAAATTCATCGGTCATGTGAGCTTGACGGCTTTTTTCAATGACATCGGGTCTGTGCAAGGTTTTCTCAAGGTTCGCGCGGTGAAGAGCCAAGTGATCCTCAGCCGACATTCGCTGAATATTTGTCGGATTGTTGTTGAGTTTGTTAAAGTCAACGTGATGGCGGTGATTGCCGTCAGATGCGAGATAAACGCCGTGTTTCAGGTTGTAGAAATCCGCTAAAAGATGGGTGTAAATCCACTTATCACTGTTGGGATTCCAAACCATTTCGTAACCGTTAAGTCCCTGACCCTGTTTGTTTTTTTCCGACAACTTGCTGTGGAACGGCATTAATGAATCTTCCGGTGTCAGCATGGCGGCTGCTTTGTAAGTGCCATCCCGCAACATGAATGGATGGTCGGGAGTGC
The DNA here is from genome assembly GCF_036702475.1 of Microcoleus sp. D2_18a_B4. Taxonomy (NCBI): domain Bacteria; kingdom Bacillati; phylum Cyanobacteriota; class Cyanophyceae; order Oscillatoriales; family Microcoleaceae; genus Microcoleus; species Microcoleus sp. D2_18a_B4. The sequence continues at coordinate 38,185 of NZ_JAUBTL010000049.1, read as the reverse complement.
AAGTTATTGTCTCCCCATTGTCTAATGTCAGTTTGACAACTTCAGCATTTGCTTTAGTCATCCGAGCATTAGTTATTCGCTCAAACCCGATGTTTCCACTCTCGCGAATGGTGTAGCAAAAGTGTTCTTTGCCTTCTGCTTGTTCGTCAACTATCTGTTTGATAGTTTTTGTCGTACCGTCAGCTAATTTTATTTCTTGAAATGAAAAAAAACAGCCGCCCGCGGAATCGCCTTCGACCAGGTATATCTCAGACAGGGCGGGGTCTCTGGAGCTACAGTCCGCTAATTTTCCAGGCAAAGGAGACGATTCTAAGACTGATTTGCGGCGGACTAAATCGCGGGCACGACGGGCTGCTTCAGCAGCCTTAAATGCCTGAATTGCTTTTTCCAAAATAGCGTCAGCTACTTGGGGGCGAAACTCTAAATATTCTGTCAATACTTCGCCTACCAAGGAATCCACAATTCCCCGAACTTCTGTATTGCCTAGCTTGGTTTTAGTTTGGCCTTCAAATTCCGGATCAGGGACTTTGACAGAAATCACTGCTGTCAAACCTTCGCGAACGTTTTCGCCGGCTAGGTTGGGTTCGTTTTCTTTGATTTTGTTGCGCTTGCGGGCGATCGAATTCATCGTCCGCGTCAAAACAGCCTTCAAACCTTCTAAGTGCGTGCCACCGTCGATCGTCCGAATGTTGTTAGCAAAACCTAGAACATTGTCGCTAAAAGCATCAACACACCACTGCAAGGCCACTTCTATCTGCACGTTGTTGCGTTCGCCTTGCACGTAAATCACTTCTTCGTGCAGAGGCTGCTTTTCGCGGTTCATGTAGGCGATATATTCCTTGATTCCGCCCTCATAACAGTATGTTTCGATGCGAGGTTCGCTACTTTTGAGCAGTTCCAAACGGTGGTCGCTAAACGTAATTCTCACGCCCGCATTCAAGTAACCCAATTCTCGCAAGCGCCCCGCGAGTGTAGTGTAATCAAATTCAATGCCAGTGCTAAATATTTGAGTATCTGGCAAGAAAGAAACTGAAGTGCCGGTGCGAGTGCCTTTGTTGGGCTTGGCAGTAAGTTCAGTAACTGGATTGCCTCTTTCGTAGCGCTGTAAATGTTCTTTTTGGTCGCGCCAAACTGTCACTTCTACCCACTCGGACAGCGCGTTAACAACAGAAATACCTACACCGTGCAATCCTCCAGAAACCTTGTAACCACCACCGCCAAATTTACCGCCGGCGTGAAGTACAGTCATTACTGTTTCTATTCCCGATTTGCCAGTCTTGGCAACGATGCCGGTCGGAATACCCCGGCCGTCGTCTGTCACGGTAACGGAACCGTCGGCGTTGATGTCAATCTCGATGTGAGTGCAGTGGCCAGCCAGCGCCTCATCTATGGAATTGTCCACAACCTCGTAAACTAGATGGTGGAGTCCTCGCGGCCCGGTGGTACCGATGTACATCCCCGGTCGTTTACGGACTGCTTCGAGACCTTCGAGAACTTGAATCTGGTCGGCGCTGTAGCTGCTGGTCATACAAAAATAGCTCCAATAATGAGGCCTAAAGCCCCGAAAGCTTCTAAAATGGGAAAACTCCTAAAATTATAGCACAAAACCGTTAAAGGCTATGCTAGGGCTTTCTGAAGGGAAATTTATCGGGGGGAGGGAGAGGAATAGTTTTGAGATTGCTGGAGGAATGCCCTGGCCGATCGCGGTGAATCAGTGTAGGAGAGAGGGGAAAGCATGGAGAGGAGAGGATTTGAGAGTTTTTATAGGGAAATGTGCGACAGCTTATGCCTAGATTAATTACGATTTGCGGGGCGACGGCGACGGGGAAGTCGGGAGTGGCTTTGGCTTTGGCGGGGCGACTGCAATCCTCGATCCTGAGTGCGGACTCCCGTCAAGTGTACCGCGAATTTGACATCGGAACCGCAAAACCGACGGCGGTCGATCGCACTTGTGTACCGCATCACTTAATTGACATCTGCGATCCGACAGAAACTCTGACACTAGCAGATTACCAGCAACAAGCTCAAAATTTAATTGCTGCTGTTGATTCTCCTCTGTTGTTGGTGGGAGGGACGGGCTTATATATTAAATCGATCGTGCGCGGTTTAAAAATTCCGAGGGTAGCACCGATGCCCGAATTGCGATCGCAACTTGCGGAACTCGGACAATCTCAATGTTACGCGATGTTGCAGCAGGTCGATCGCTCTGCGGCTGAGAAAATTCACCTCAATGACCCAGTAAGAACTTTAAGAGCACTGGAAGTATTTTATGCGACCGGTCGCCCTATTTCCGAACAGCAGGGCGAAAATCCTCCCAATTATCCTATTTTACAAATTGGGTTGGATTGCGCGATCGAAGTTTTGGTCGATCGTATCAAACAGCGCACCGAACAAATGCTAGAACGCGGTTGGATAGCTGAAGTAGAATATTTGTGTAAAAAATACGGCCGCGACTTGCCACTGTTGAACACGTTAGGCTATCAGGAAATGAAACAATATTTGGCCGGCGACATTAAGCTGGAAGAAGCCAAAGAATTAACCATTTTGCACACGCGACAATTTGCGAAGAGACAGCGAACTTGGTTTAGAGCTTATCCTGAAATTGAATGGTTTGATGTTAGCGAACCAGATTTATTGGAGCGAGTTGGGCAGAGAGTGCAGCAATTTCTTAAATGATTTTAGAGCCAAATTAAAGCTTTTTTAAACCGCCGATGAACGCTGATTAACGCTGACGTAAGTTAAATTAATTGGCTAGTTCTTCAACTAAACTAAGTCTGATTTTTGCGTTAACTTTGACTCGGTAAAATCTCTCTAATTCTTTGCCGAAACAAACGAACCGCCGCACGCTGTCCGATGGTTCGGCTTTGTTCGATGAAACCGGGAATTTCGGCAACGGGTAAAAAGGGAAAAGCTAAACTGCGATCGCACATTTCATATTTTCCATCTACAAGTTGATAAACTTGCAGAGATTCTCGGCGATACCTCCACAGTTCGGGAACACCAAGAGCAGCATATATGGAATCTTTATTAACTGAAGAATTCGTGTAATCCGATTCTATTGCTAAATCAGGCGGCAAATCCTCTGGGAGGTTGATATCTCTTTTACCTCTGACGCTGGCTTCATTTTGAATGTAGAAACAAGTATCAGGTTCGACAGCACGAGTTAAATCTTCCCGTTCCAGAGTCAGAGAACCAGCTTTCATCACTTCGATTTCTAGCTCGTCTGCTGTAGCTTCAATAAAGCTTTCTATCAGTCCTTTCGGAACTTCATGTTCGAGATGTGGCATCCTGATTTCTAATAATCCTCTCTCGTAAGCAATTCTCCAAGCTCTATCGTCCCCCACATCGGCCAGCAATGCTTTAAAAGTTGACCAACTGACACCTTTTAAAATAACTCTGTTTTCTGGGGTAGTTTGCTGCTCTACGGGAGTTGATGTTGTTGTTACCATTTAGCAATTCCTTGGTAGCTTCATCAATTTTTATTGTAGTCGATCGACTTCAAATTTAAGGTAAAATTTACAAACATATTAGGGACACGGCAGTGCCGTGTCCTGTATTTCATTTTTAGAGAGCGAACAAAAAAGATTTTTTTTATTAACCGCAGAGAACGCAGAGGGCGCAGAGAAAGAGAAAAGAGAGAAGTTAATAATTTGAGGAACAAGCGGAAAAGCCTGTTCCTTAAATTACATCTCGCGTACTTAATTAACTGTACAAACTCGCCACATATTCGCCGTAACCGTTGTAGGGCAAAGTTGGGCGAGTTTCCCACGACCAACTGTTACCGGGACCGACTATCCGTTCGCTGGCCTGCGACCATCTGGGGTGTGGTTTGTCGGGTTCGACATTTGCTTCAAAAGCGTATTCGTTGGCGCCGATTGTATTCCAAAAAGTGGCGGGCTGTTGTTCGACAAATTCAATTTTGACGATCGACTTTGCGCCCTTAAAACCGTACTTCCAAGGAATCACTTGGCGCAGCGGCGCACCATTTTGTTTTGGTAGCCTTCTGCCATACAAGCCTGTGGCAAAAAATGCTAAATCGTTTGCCATTTCTTCAATTCGCAGACCTTCGGTATAAGGCCAAGGATAAAATTGCGACATCAAACCGGGGCCGGGAGTTATTTCCCGATCGTAAAATGAGGTGAAGCGAACGAATTTAGCCTTCGATTGCGGTTCGACATCAGCCATCAGTAATTTCATGGGAAATCCGACCCAAGGAACTACCATCGCCCAGGCTTCTACACAGCGAAATCGATAAACTCGTTCTTCGATAGGAAATTTTTTGTAGAGGTCGTCAATATCATAAGTGCGGGGATTTTTTACTAAACCGCCTACTTCTACTTTCCAGTTTTCTGTTGGCAAAGCTTGAGCGGCTTGCCAAATAGATTTTGTGCCGCCGTATTCGTAAAAATTGTTGTATTTTGTAGCTAAGGCTTCGTCGGTAATCGCTCGATCGACTTTCGCAAAGTCGGGATTCCGGCTCAATTCCGAATATGCTTGGGTTGAGCTTTGATCCAGAGCAGTTTTTGAGCTAGCATTGCTTTGGCAGCCGGTCAGCGGCAGCAGCGAAGCTGTCACGCCGGCGCCGATTAAATTTGTCATGAACCGGCGGCGGTTGAGAAAGGCTGTTTCTGGGGTAATTTGGGGTTCGAGAATTTCCCAAGGTTTGGGAACGCGAATTAACGGCATAAGTAATAGTTAAAAGTTAGTAGTTAGTTGGGAAAAATTGCCTAAGTTTTAATCGGTTAGTCGATTTGACATGGGAAATTTGAACTTTTAGATTCACTCCATAGAACAAAGAATCGCGGATATTTGGCAAGCTCTCGCGATTGATTTGGTGCGATCGCAATGCAAGTATTCGCAATGACAGTATAGCTTAATTCGGTAACAAGTGAGATATTGCACCATCCTAAAGAACAAGCTTTCCGGCCTGTTCCACAAAGAATGATTTTCTTGTGGGGAGTAGGGGTTGGGCAGGAGATCCCGCCCGTATGCTCGACCTATTAAACCTCGCTCGCAGGAAACTCAGCAATAATTTACGCGCGATCGACGGCAGCAATTGTGGCGAAAATCTGGGAAACAATTATGATCAAGCAAAGATTCCAATTAATTATTTAATTTGTCCACAGGAAGCGGCACGCACCGCCCCGCTTTCCTCCCCCATCAGCAATAATGTCGGACGGGGGTCTCCAGCGGAAAGACAAATGAGTTACTGCATCAATCCCCATTGCCAGAAGCCCCAAAATCTCGATCGCGCGACAGTCTGCAAAAGTTGCGAGTCGAACTTGCTGCTAAAAGGCCGCTACCGAGTCTTTCACACCCTCGGTCAAAGTCTCACTTGCCGCACCTTCTTAGCCGTCGATGAAGACCAACCTTCGCAGCCCCGTTGCGTCATTCAACAGTTCTGCGCGCCCGCAGGCACAGCGGACGGTCAAAACCCCCTAAACCGGACATTTCGCGGCTCAGCCTCAGTTCTCGACGAGTTGGGGAAACATCCGCAAATACCGAAACTGCTGGCATCTTTTGAACTCGAAGGCTGCCAGTATTTAGTGCAAGAATACATCGAAGGCCGCAATTTAGCCGATCGGCTTTCAGAAAAAGGTGTTGTTAAAGAAATTCAAATTTGGTATCTGCTGAGCGAATTGTTGCCAGTCCTGCAATTTGTTCACGAAAATCAACTGATTCACGCAGATATCAAACCGTCGAATATTATTCACCGGAAAACTCGCCAAGCATCCCCAGCTTTGGCAGGGAAAGAGGATCTACATTCCGTGTCTCAGGAAAGTGCCTCGGGGCTAGTTTTAGTCGATTTCGGCGCGGCAATTCCGGCTAATAGCGGGCCGCTCAAAACCGAAACGGTGACAGGTTCTGCGGAATACGCGGCCCCGGAACAAATTAAAGGCAAAGCGATTAAGAGCAGCGATATCTACAGTTTGGGTGTCACTTGCATTCACTTGTTAACGGGAATGTCGCCCTTTGATTTGTTTGACATCAAAGCGGAAAGTTGGACTTGGAGACATTATTTGAAAGTACCAGTTTCGGCGCGACTCGGCCGCATTCTGGATAAAATGGTGCAGCGAGAACCATCAAAACGCTATCGATCGACCGAGGCAATTCTCACAGACATGAAATACGGCCCGGCACCGGTAGACGTGATTCTCAGCAAACCCAAGTGGACTTTGGCAATGTGGGGAGCAACTACGGTTGCCCTGCTTTCCGTAGTGCTGGGTGTTCGCTTGCCATCTCCTGCACCGCAGGCTTTCACTTCTGGTGAGCCTGCTTCTAGTATTCCCGAAATTCGGTTCAATCCGCCCCCGATGCAGAATTTCAGGGGTGAGGCATCGCCGTCAGGGCCTGCTGTACGGACTCTGGCGGATCAACACAAAAACCCGGTTTGGGCGGTAGCAGTTGCTCCCCAGGGCCGCGTGATTGTCAGCGGGAATAACGACGGCACAATTCACCTGCTGCACAAGCGTCACGGCAAGCTGCTAAAGGTTTTAGCAGGGCATTTGGGGCCGGTGTGGTCGGTGGCAGTCAGTCCCGACGGCAGGACGATCGCCAGCGGTGGCGTTGACGGTACGATTAAATTGTGGAGTTTCTATTCGGGCAAGTTAATTCGGACTTTGGACGGACACACAGACGGCGTGTTCTCGGTGGTTTTCAGTCCCGATAGCCAGGCCGTGGCCAGTGTGGGTAAGGACAAAACTTTGAAGTTGTGGCAAGTCGAAGGCGGGGCCGAGTTGGAAACTCTCAACGGGGTTTTTGACGAGGTGCAGTCGGTGGCTTTCAGTCCCGATCGAGAAACTTTGGCGATCGGCAGCAGCGACGGTAAAATCAACCTGTGGAACTGGCAGACTGGGGAATTTAAAGAAACTCTTTGGGGTCATTCCGAGGCGGTTTGGTCTCTGGCCATCAGCCCGGACGGTCAAACTCTCGCCAGCGGCAGTTGGGACAAGACTGTGAAGCTGTGGGATATCAGCCCCAATCATCACTCCGGGCAGCCCAACGGTTTTTTGCTGCAGACTTTGATCGGCCATTCCGACAAGGTTAAGTCCTTGGCTTTCACTCCCGACGGAGACAAACTCGCCAGCGCCGATTTGAGCGGCACTATCAAGCTGTGGCGCATGAGTTCCGGCGAAATCGCGGGCACGCTGAAGGGTCATTCTACCTGGGTGGATTTGGCTTTTAATCCTCAAGACAAAACTCTGATCAGTGGCAGTTTTGACGACACGATTAAGGTGTGGCGACTGTCTCCTTAATTTTTTCGATCGCCCGTTCGATCAATTTTTGAACAGCTAGGGCGATCGAACATTCAGTTAATTGATATATAGCCTTTCTCAGAAAGATGAGGTACTCATGGGCATAGGGCATAGGGCATGGGGCATGGGGCATAGGGCATAGGGCATAGGGCATACCTCACTTTTTTGAGAACCGCTATATCAACACTTCGGACAGTTTCAAGGCCCACGCATCGGGTGGCGAGAAACCCAGTTTCTATGAGTTTTGCTAACAGGAACGAGAAATATAGTCAGCAACCGGGTTTCAGATCGTCAAGAGTGCGTCCAGGACTTTGCTGGCTTTTATCTTGCTTTAATAGGGGTTCCCTGAAACCCCTATTCTACGGTTGGTAATCAAAAACTGTCCGAACTGTTGGTACAAAAACAAATTTCAAATCTCAAATAATCAGAATATGCCTAGAAAACGCGGTTGCTAACTAACACTTGTGGTAAAGTAGTTTCGGCTGTTAAAATAAAATCTATGACCGCAAATTCCGAGTTAGCACAGCAGTATTTGTCAGCGGGCGATAGCCTTCAGAAATCAGGAAAGCTTGAGGAGGCGATCGCTCAATATCAAAAATTACTAGCCATTCAAGCGGATAGTCCGATCGCACTCAACAAGATCGCTGAAGTTTACTATGCTCAACAAAAATTTGCAGAGGCGATCGCCTCCTGTTACCAAGCACTTCGCCAGCAACCCAATTTCGCCGCCGCCTACAAAACTCTAGGCAATATCCTGCAAGCCCAAGGCAAAATAGACGCGGCGATTCGTGCATACTCCAAGGCGATCGAATTCGACCCTAAATTTGTCGAAGCATATGTTAATTTGGGCAGTATGTTTTACAAACAAGGTCAGCTCGATGACGCCATAACTTATTATCAAAAATCTATTGCTCTTCAACCAGATTTAGCCGTCGCTTATTGGAATTTAGGCAAAAGTTTGGAAGAGCAAGGTCGAATCAATGAAGGTTTATTTTATCAAAAAAAAGCTCTAAATTTACAGCCGGAGTTAGAAGCGAGAAGCAATTCAGTAAAAAATAACACTTACTGAAGAGGAATGTTATAGTCGGAATAATTCAATCATTCACGATGCAAGCTGGATCGACATGGAAATTAACCCGAATCCGCTGGAATTGCTAACGGCTAAAGTACGAGAAACTGTTGCAGATATCCAAAACTTAGGCAACCAAATTGATGCAAAATTTGATGAAAGTGCAACTGTATTAACGGCGTGGGTACAATCAGCGCCAAGTTCAATGGTTAGTGCCGGGGCGATCGCGACTCAAGAAGCTTTTAAAATAGCACATAACATCCGTTTTGAGAACCTGCCAAGAAATCGGCAATTGAAATTTGCTAGGGCTGGGGTGCGTGACGGAATGCGAGATATTCAAGAAGCAGCAAAAGTATTTGAATCCATACCCGCCCAAATTCGTGCCCAAGGCCCAGAAGCAATTCGCAACTTCTGTCAAGATAAAGATTGGAGTCACATCCAAGCGCACGTCAATGGAGGCGGAAGCGAAGCTGCTAACGGGATTTTTGAATATTTTTGGGTGAATCGTGCTCGCGGTGGTACAGACATGACTGCTGCCGAATTAGCAGTCGCTAAGCAAGTTTTAGCGGATGCAGCGTTTAAAGCAGCAGTTGCGGAAATCGTTGGGGCTGCAATGAAAGGGGCGATCGCCGCAGCAGTAATTGAGTTAATATTTTCTATCTTAGAAAACTCGCTATTGTGCGTTGAAGGCAAAATTACGCAGTCAGAGTTAGTGGAACAAGTCGCCACTGCCACCGCCAAAGCTGGCATTGCTGGTGGTGTTATTACTGGCATTCTGTTAACACTGTGCATGATATTTCCCCCCATTGCCGCGCTTTTAGGTGCCGCAGCGATGCCCTTGGCGGTTGCAGGTATTGGTTTTATGGGAATTCGCGCCTGGGAAATCTTTTGTCACGGCGATCGACTATTTGGTATTGTAAAACTTCATTAACTTTGTAAGCACTTATAAACAATAATAGTATTATCTTATCATGGTGGCCGAGTGAAATACACGTAATTAAAGGATGAAACCCTTAAATGCAACTAACAGAAAGGCACATCATTAAATCTACTGAACACCGTTTCGTTGAGATTGATGAACTAGCCTTTAAGTCCAAAAATCTGTACAATGCTGCCAATTACATCATTCGTCAGAGTTTTAGTTATGGATGGGGCTATATCAATTACAACGAGATGAACCGTTTAATGAAGTCTCAGGACGCATACAAGGCTTTACCTGCTAAGGTTAGTCAACAGATATTGATGATATTGGACAAGAACTGGAAATCATTTTTTGAAGCGGTTAAGGCTTACAAAGCTGATCCCTCTAAATTTACTGGTCGCCCAAAATTGCCAAAGTACAAAGATAAGGCTAAAGGGCGAAACATTCTTGTCTACACGATTCAGGCGATTAGCCGCAAGCAGTTGAAGAAAGGAATCATCAAGCTTTCGGGTACGGGGCTTGCGATCCAAACTAAAGTAAATCCAGATCAAATTTGCCAAGTTAGATTAGTACCTAAATGTGATTCGTATGTGATTGAGGTGATTTATGATGAGCCGGAGTCCACCTTCAGTAGCGACAAGTCTGTAGCTAGTATTGATTTAGGACTGGATAATTTAGTGGCGCTAACTTCAAATCAACCGGGTTTTACTCCACTGTTGATTAACGGGCGACCATTGAAATCGATCAACCAGTTATACAACAAGCGCAAAGCCGAGTTGCAATCCCAGTTGAAAGGGAGCCGCAAAACTTCGCCCCGGATTCAGCGCTTAACTCGTTGTCGCAACCAAAAAGTTGATAATTACTTACATCATACCAGTCGCGTGATTGTTGACCATTTGACTGCCAAGCGAATTGGGACGCTAGTAATTGGCAAAAATGCACAATGGAAAACCGAGATTGATTTAGGAACACAAACCAATCAAAACTTTGTCAGCATTCCTCACGCTCGACTAATTGAGATGTTGGAATACAAAGCTCGACTGGTTGGGATTAAGGTAATTGTGCAAGAAGAATCCTATACTTCACGAGCCAATTTTCTGGGTTTAGATCCAATCCCTGTTTACGGAAAAACCGATAAAGACCCTGTGTTCACTGGTAAGCGAATCAAGAGAGGTTTGTACAAAACATCGGTTGGTCAATTAATTAACTCTGATGTTAACGCTGCGTACAACATCCTCAGAAAAGCAATCCCAAATGCGTTCAGCAATGGGATAGAGAGCTGCGTAGTTCAGCCGAGGCGGGTCAATCCGCTCAAAGTGAAAGTGAAAGGGGAGGGACTTGACGCCTCCCATGTCATGTAAGAAATGACTATGCTTTTACCAGCTATTACTGAACAAACACAAAAATTTCTGGGGATGACTGAAGCGACAACTTAAACAGTTGACAGTTGACAGTTATGATACCCGAATCAAACGGTTTATGAAGCGCGGATTTAAGACTCTATTCATTAGGTTATTATGTCCACGCTTTTGGGTGGCGGTTGCTTGTAGCAACATTTTCATATGATTGGGAAACATAAAATAGTATGGATTCAGTAGAAAAAACTCAAGATCAGCAGCATCCGCAATACAAGCGCGATCGAGCCAGTGTCAATACTTTATTAGCAGGAGAAGCAACCGAATACAATTTATCGGAATTAGCAAGATTAATAATTCGCTACCGAGGCTTTCCCGGCGCTAGAGATATCCAATCAGACTTAAAAAAAGTCCTGCAAAAATGGAATCATACCGAAGAAACTCTTTATGAACAAACCCGTAAAATTCACGCCACAGGTGAGGTTTATCGGCGACAAAAAAGCGATCAAGAAGATTGGCTTTAATCTCAAATATACCTTAAATACCTCCTTTATCTCTTACGTGAGAAAGGCTATCTTACCCAAGCTTAGAAGTGAACTAGCGGTGGAAATTAATGAGTAATTTTAGGCCTCGGAGCCGGTGCACCTCGCAGCATTCCTTCTGTACTGAGGTCTTCATCAATTTCTTCCCAGTGAATGCCATAGCCTCCTCCACATACTTCCCATTTTTCCCTTTGATCGGGCGTTGCATGAAACAATCTTGGATACCAAATTAAAGGCACGGTAATGATTCGTCCATCCATCAAATCAACACTAATGGTTTCTTCTGTAAAATGAATGTGCTTAACTCTCTCGTCCGCTCGAATCGCCAAAATACCCATACCAAGCCTCCAATAGCGTTTGTTTATTTTCTTGTACTACCGACTGTATTTTACGAAGTTCTTTAGCACTAAAACCAAGGTTGTTTCCTAAACTGACTGGCTCCAACCAAAATTTAACCGATGATTTGTCTCTGTCAATATGAACATGAGGTGGTTCATTTGGTTCATGGCTGTAAAAGTAAAGTCGGTAAGGGCCTATTCGTAAAATAGTTGGCATAATTCCCGGTTATACAATATTTCAATGCAAATATCTGTATTTGGTCTTCTTATATTCTTCTTCCATGACACGGGTGGTGTAAAATCAACTTCCAGGAAGAGCCTGGAAGCAACAGTCAACTGTCAACTGTTAACTGTTAACAGTTAACAGTCAACTGTCAACTGTCAACTGTTAACTATCTTCAAACCATCTCTGGCGAAACTTGCATTGCCGGCTGCGGCTGGAACTGGAACAGCGAATAAACCACATTGCGGCGGATATCCGTCATCATGTCCAAGAACAGCTCGTAACCTTCAGTTTTGTACTCAATTAACGGGTCTTTCTGGCCGTAACCACGCAGGCCTACAGACTCGCGCAAAGCATCCATTTGTTGCAAGTGTTCCCGCCACAAAGTATCAATTTGCTGCAAAATAAAGAACCGTTCCGCATCTCGCATCAATTCAGCTCGGATTGCATTAACTTCCGCTTCTTTCATGTCGTAAGCGTTGCGGACTTGTTCGTGCAGGAATGTTTTAATTTCCTCAACGGACAAATCTTCTAGCTGATCCGGTGTCATGTCAGCGAGCAGATAAACAAATTCCTTCACCTTGCTCACAAGTTTGTCTAGTTCCCATTCTTCCGAAGGTAAATCGGGATTGATGTATGCTCCCACGATGTCATCCATCGTCTGTTCGGCATATCTAATTACCTGTTCTTTGGAGTCCAAACCTTCCAATACTCGGCGACGTTCCGCATAGATTGCTCGACGCTGATTGTTCATCACTTCGTCGTATTCAAATACCTGCTTGCGGATATCGTAATAGTAGGTTTCGACTTTTTTCTGAGCGCCTTCGAGGGAACGAGTCAGCATTCCAGATTCGATCGGCATATCTTCCTCAACACCGAAAGCTTTCATCAAACCGGCCACCCGTTCGCCGCCGAAAATCCTGAGCAAATTGTCTTCCAAACTCAAGAAAAACCGCGTTGAACCGGGGTCTCCTTGGCGTCCCGCCCGGCCCCGCAACTGATTGTCGATCCGGCGCGATTCGTGGCGTTCGGTACCGATGACGTGCAAGCCTCCCAACTGCACGACTTCATCGTGTTCGGTGCTGGTAAAAGCATCGTATTCCTTGCGAGTTAAATTGTAAGCTTCCCGCAATTTTTGAATTACCGGGTCTTTTGTCGGCGCTTTTTCCGAAGCTATAGCCACGATATCATCGGCTTGCAATTCCGTGAGCGATCGCGCCCCGTACTCTTTCACCGCCAATTCCACCGCCGCCACGAGCATTTGTTCGGCATTTTTCGATAGCTGCGTCGGGAAAATCTGCGCCGAAGCTTTCCAAGACTTTACCTTTTTCTTAGTCGGATCAAAACCTTGAGGTGCGGGGCGGCCACCAATACCAGGCACTTGCACCAACGAAAACCCCTCGTCATCTTCGGGTTGCACGATCCGGGGCATAAAATACTCCCGCAACTTGAGGCGCGCCATGTACTCAGAATTACCGCCCAAAATAATATCAGTACCGCGTCCCGCCATGTTTGTGGCGATCGTCACAGCGCCTTTGCGTCCGGCTTGAGCGATAATTTCTGATTCCCGCTCCACATTTTCCGGTTTAGCATTAAGCAAATTGTGAGGAATTTTCCTCTCCAGCAGCAGCCGCGACAGCAACTCCGACTTTTCTACGCTTGTCGTGCCCACCAGCACCGGCCGACCCACCTCGTGCATTTCCGCGCATTCTTGGGCGATGGCATTCCACTTCCCAGCCTCCGCCTTGTAAACCATATCCGAAAGGTCTGTGCGGCTGGTAATCCGGTTAGTGGGAATCAGCGTCACTTCCAGTTTGTAAATCTTCTCAAACTCGGTCTCTTCAGTTTTTGCCGTCCCAGTCATCCCCGACAGCTTCGGATAAAGCAAAAAGAAATTCTGATAAGTAATTGTCGCCAGCGTCTGAGTTTCCGGCTGAATTTCCGCCCGTTCCTTGGCTTCGATCGCCTGGTGCAAACCGTCACTCCAGCGCCGTCCCGGCATCACCCGCCCGGTAAACTCATCCACAATCACGACTTCGCGATCGGGAGTGACGATGTAGTTAATATCCTTAATAAACAATTCCTTGGCCTTAATCGCATTAAAAATGTAATGCGCCCAAGGGTCAGCCGGGTCGTACAAATCCGTAACACCCAACAACCGCTCAGCTTCACCAAAGCCTTCATCGGTCAATAGCACATTCCGAGCCTTTTCGTCAACCTCGTAATGTTCTTCATTTTCCTTTCTCAGAGCAGCAGCTACCTCAGCCGCCCGTATATACTTCTCACTGGGGCGTTCCACCTGGCCGGAAATAATTAAAGGCGTCCGTGCTTCATCAATCAGCACCGAGTCAACCTCGTCAATCACGCAGAAATTAAAAGGACGCTGCACTACATCTTCCATGACAGTAGCCATGTTGTCGCGCAAATAATCAAAGCCGACTTCGCTGTTAGTGGCGTAGGTAATATCGCAGCTATAATTTTTCTTTCGTTCCACCTGATCCATGCCCTGCTGAATCAGTCCCACAGTCAATCCCAGGAAGCGGTGCACCTGTCCCATCCATTCCGCGTCCCGTCTGGCGAGATAATCGTTGACGGTGATGATGTGTACGCCTTTACCGTTGAGGGCGTTGAGGTAAGCCGGCAGCGTCGCCACCAGAGTTTTGCCTTCACCGGTTTTCATTTCGGCAATTTGGCCTTTGTGCAGGATAATGCCGCCGAGGAGTTGGACATCAAAGTGGCGCATTCCTAAAACCCGTTGTCCCGCTTCCCGCACCACTGCAAAAGCCTCCGGCAAGATTTCGTCTAGGATCTCTTTCTCTTCGTTGAGAGATTTAGCTTTTGCCAGACGTTCTTGAAACTCCGCCGTTTTGCCTCTGAGGCCGTCGTCTGAGAGTGCGCGGAAGTCTTCTTCCAAAATATTGATATCAGCTACCCAAGGCTGAAATTTTCTCAGTTTGCGCGCGTTGGGATCGCCTAGCAGATTTTTAAACATGGCAGGAGAGGCAGATTTTTAATAATTTAGCTATTAGCTTTCAGGGTTACGGGCTGTAGTGTTAGCCACAACATATACCCTCCCCGATTGTAGCAACCATTGACCCTCCTGGGTCGTCGCTGGGGTCGATCGCTCGATTTGGGATTTTAGATTTTAGATTTTAGATTGAAGTTTGTGAAGGTGGGTAGCGATCGCCACTCAGGTATCGGCGCTTATTGACAATTGCAGGGCGTAACAGGCCCGAAAGCCTGTTCCCCAAGAGATTAATGTTTTTGTTACATTAATTTCAGCAACAGGCTTTCGGGCCTGTTCCACAAGAAATCAATGTTTTTGTTGGATTAATTTTAGCAACAGGCTTTCCGGCCTGTTCCACAAGAGATTAATGTTTTTGTGGGGTGGGCATCTTGCCCGCCCCGATCGCCCTTATTGAAAATGCTCTCACATCTGAGCCCAGATTAATCCTAGTTTTAAACAGGCCTGGGCACTTCGTAAGTCAAAAAGTCGTAAGCCATTTTCGTATTCGGAAAAATTGCCTGCGCTTCCTTGAGCAAATCATCCAGGACGATCGCATTCCCCGGAGCGTAACGCGGGCTAAAATGCGTCATAATTAGCTGTTTCGCCCCAGCGATCAAAGCAACTTGAGCCGCCATTGTCGAAGTTGAATGCAGGCGATCGAAGGCCATTTGAGCATCTTGATGGGCAAAAGTAGCTTCATGCACCAACAAATCAGCATCCTTCGCCAATTCCACCGCCCCGTCACAAAAAACCGTGTCTGTACAATAAACAAACTTGCGCCCGATTTGATCCGGGCCACAAAAATCAGTACCTTTAAACTGTCGCCCGTCCTCTAACTTTACCGTCTTTCCTTGTTTTAACTCGCCGTAAATTGGCCCCGAAGGAATGCCCGCAGCCTTCGCTTTTTCTACATCAAAATGTCCCGCACGATCTTTCTCAGTTACTCGATAACCAAAAGCAGTAACTCGGTGCTTCAAAGGGCCGCAGCTAACAATATATTCGTCATCTTCATAGATGACTCCCTCGTGAATTTTGTGTACCTTAACCGGGTAAGAAAAATGAGTTTGAGAATAGCGAACACCAGCTTGCAAATATTCTTCAAGTCCCGGAGGCCCGTAAAGATCGATGCGCTTGACATTCCCGGCCAAACCGCAGCTAGCCAGCAAACCCATTAAGCCGAAAATATGGTCGCCGTGCAGGTGAGTGATGAAAATGCGGCTCAGTTGGCTGACTTTGAGATCGCTGCGGAGAAACTGGTGCTGAGTTCCTTCGCCACAGTCAAACAGCCAGAGTTCCGCTCGCTGGGGCAACCGGAGGGCGATGCTGGAAACGTTGCGCGATCGCGTGGGTACGCCGGAGCTAGTTCCGAGAAATGTAATCTGCAAGAGTCAAATCACCTCAATTAAGTCTTAAAAAATATGTTACATATATCCAGAGTGCGGCTGATCCGACATACAGGAAATAGTCGCAGCCAGGAACCGGGATAAATCGCTGTTCCTGCGAACATCTAGTTGCTAAAATCATTTTCGACAAGCGCACAGAGCGATCAACCCAATTCTAACGTTTTCTTTCTTCCGTTCCCCTTCCTTTTTCCCTTGCCTTGCCTTCCCTTAAAAATTCTTAAACTCGTACAGCACAGGAGGAAAATTTTCAAATGCAGTCAGGAGTATTTTTTGGTTCCGTTTTTTCGACATTAAAAAAACGCTACTTTTGGATTTCGCTGTTGTTTTGGCTGGTAATGGTAGCCCCAGCACAGGCCGCGCTGATATTGCGAGTTGCGGTACAAGACGGGGCAAGTCAGATAAAAATCGGCAGTTCTACAAAGGCTGCAATCCGCGACGGTAGCGGGCGCAATTTGGGCGAACTGCCGGCAAACAGTTCTCAGTCAGCTCAATTTCGATCGGGAACAGTGGCGATCGGTCGCTGGGCCGCCAACCAAGTTTGGATCGAGCCGACGGGGAACGGTTATGTCTGGATTGGCGATCGTTGGTATCGGGGACGCACGCTTCTAGTTCCCCAAAAAGGAGGCTTGACTGCCATCAACTACGTCGATATCGAACAATATCTCTACAGCGTTCTCGGCGCCGAGATGAGTGGCAATTGGCCTCAAGAGGCTTTGAAAGCCCAAGCAGTCGCCGCCCGTTCCTACGCTATCCACCAGCGCCTCAAAAGCGAAACCGACCTTTACGACGTGGACAGCACTCAGTATTCCCAAGTTTACAAAGGACTGCAAACAGAATCTTCTGGCACTTATTCCGCAGTCGATGCAACCGCCGGTCAAGTTCTGGCCTACAACGGTCAGATTATTTTAGCCGCTTTCCACTCTGCCTCTGGGGGACATACTGAAAATGTCGAGGATGTTTGGACGGAACCTCTGCCTTACCTGCGTGCTGTTCCTGACTTCGACCAAGGGGCCCCGGTTTACCAATGGAAAGAAAATTTTTCCCGGGCTCAAATCAGCAATAGGATTTCTGGCGTGGGTAATGTGATCTCGATGAAGCCAGAACGCACTACCGCTCACGGCAGCGTTTTGAAGATGAAAGTAATCGGAGATGGCGGTTCTAGGGTCATGACTGGCGCAGATTTACGCCGGGTTTTAAATTTGAGGAGTACGCGGTTTACCGTGATTCCTCAGTACGGAGGCGGTGGGAACCCAAGGAACAGCGGCCAAGCTCCTACCGGTTTTCAAGTTGCTGGCAAAGGTTTCGGCCATGCTGTAGGAATGAGTCAGTGGGGGGCCTACAATTTGGCCAGGCAGGGATACGGCTATCAGCAGATTTTGCTGCACTATTACCGGGGTGCTACTTTGGCTAGAATTGCAGTCCAGTAACTGCTGGGAATGGGGAAGGAAGAAGTTCGGCAACGGATTCTGTAACGGATGTAACGGATATAACGGATGTCAGGGGGAAGGAAGAAGGGAAAAACAGCTATTCCTGTATTCGTGACTTCCGTGTCCTGAATACAGGGAATTGCGAATTGGAAATGGGGAACTTGTACGGCCCTTCGACTACGCTCATGAACCGCGTAGTGGCAGGTCAGGAACCGCGTAGCCGAAGTATTGGAAATTGGGAATTGGGAATGACGAATGACTAATGACTAATAACTAATGACTAATGACTAATGACTAACTACATTAAGGATTGCTATGAAAAAGTGGGAGTATTTATTTGTGGATGCGAATATGTATCCTTTTGGAAACAAGCTGATTAGTTTATATGTAAACGGTGAAGAACAGCGAGATTGGAAACAAGGCTCGCTGCATCAATTTGTCAATCATTTGGGGGAGGAGGGATGGGAACTTGTGGCTCTGGATCACGACTCGAAGTATGACCAAAATTGTTTGATTTTTAAACGCCCTAAGCTTATTTAATAAAACTCGGATTAAAAAAACTTCTGACATCCATAAAGATTGATATTTTCCACAATTCTTAGCAACGAGCTAAAAGCCCGTTCCCCAACAAAGATATTTTATTGTGGAACAGGCCCCCTGCCTATTCTTGAAAAGAGTACCAGATTTCAGTTCAACCTAACGGGAGCATCTCATATTTGTAAAAACACTTCTTCTGGCTCCTTCCTTCTTCCTCTTTCCTCCTGCCTCGCAGCAAGAGGGCCTCAAAACTCCAATTTCTAGCTTTGCTGCTTTCATTGAGATGCTCACAACCTAACTTAACAACAAACCACAGTTTTTTTCATTAGTATTACAACTTGTCCGAGCGATCGAGCCTGCGCTGCCATTCGGCATCTATTTTGGCTGACTGTTCTAGTTCTTGTTGGGTTAATTCTGTTTCTGTTGTATAAGCTAAGTCTTCTCCAGTCAGAACGTTTTCTGCTGCAAATTCCTGGGCGTAGGCCAGTTTTTTGAGCAAGTTGGCATCTGGTTCGTTTAATAACATGGCTCGCTGCTGACGCTCTTGATTGCGGGCTTCTATCCGGCTATTTTTCCACTGAATCCAGAAGTAGCGAATTAAAGGAATTGCGAGAAATCCGACGCCGTAAATTAGGAGCATGGGATAAACAGCGCTGACGAAACCGATAAATCCACCGACGATTAAATTATTAGTTAATAGATTCCCCAAAACTAACGCACCGACAAGATTGACGGCTCCTAACCCTGCTGCGAGCATGATTTGGCCGGAACTGGCGTTGCTGAAACGCCACAGCATTTCTCGCAAATAAGCTGCTACTGGTTCAGAATTTCTCTCGGTGGCTGTGGTTTGCAATTGCGGAAAATGGTAGACTATTTGCCCTTCGGGACTGACTTCCGGGCGGCCGTCAAAACGGGCGAGAGCCGGTAGCATATATTCTTCGTATTCTCGGGTGTATCCTTGTCCGAGATTGTCTAGATATGGAGCAATTTGTTCGGCGGCGACGGCGCCTCGGTTGTTGCGAATTGCGGCGGCAATATCGCTCCACTTGCGCTCTTCTAGATTGTGATTGGGATTGCCGTCTCCAAAGAGAAAGGAGAAAACTGCTTCCAGAAAACTCATCTCGGGTTTTTGGCCAGTTAAGCGCGATCGCTGCTGGTAGTATGGTTGGTCATGGTTCCAGTAAAATATCCATACTAAATCGTTCCAGAAGTATGGAAAAAAGGAAAAGCTGCCGCCTCTGCCGCCCCCGCCGCCACCGTCTCCTCCTCCCCCGTTATTGCTGTCGCTGCTGGAGAGTAAACTGGAGATTAAAATAGTGATAGCAACAAAAATTAAGAGGATGGAAGCTACCAGCACTATGCCAAAAGATATCCGAATCAGGTAAAATAAAACCCGCCAGATTTTTTGCCACCATTCCTGCAACTGCAAGCGCAAGAATTTGTTTCGCAAAATATCTCGAAAGTTTTTGGGAAATAGGTAGGCAATGTCGCCGGATTCTGCTACTTGCAGGTTGCCACCTGCTTCGGAGGCGAGGGTTAACAGTTCTCGCTGGGCAAAATTGACATCTAATCCAGCTTTTGCCGCCACGTCTCCAACCGTAACGCGGTAGCCAAGTTGTTCGACGGCTTGCATAATGGTGGGATTCGGAGCCATAGGTTTCTCTCTGTGAAAATTACCCGGTTATTTTTATTATATATTGCGGGAATTCGAGCTGGTTTTGGCGATCGGGTTTCTGATTTTTTTTGATGCTGCCCTTGACTTTGGGGCAAAATATTGCTAGTGTTTTGCCGAATAACTTTTAAGTATGGGCTGAACTCGGATAGCTTAATAAAACTTTGTGATTGACTTTCTCCTCGGCATTTGCTTTTGCTTGTTTGCTCTGAGAGTCAAGGATGAGGGATTATGGGTACAGTTAGTAGGGTACGGTGCGCGATCGCCCGTTGGCGTTAGCAAAGCAATCCGAAGGAAAGCCATCGAAGAGGAGAGGATTGCCCCAGCAGAACTTTTCCCTTCGGCGCGGGTTTTTGTAAGTTTTGTGTAGAGTGCCAGAGATATGTTAAAGAAATCTAGTTTTTTTGCAAGTCTTGCAAGACTTCTATAAAATAGATAGAGCTTGCGCGGGTGTTAAACCCAAGGGCGTGTTTTAAGGTTCGCAGGTGCGATCGACTAAACTTTTTAGCGCCCTCAACACAACGGCCCACTACAACAGTGGCGCAATTATTAATAGCAAAACTTTACAGGCTAATTTTTCTGATTAGCCACTAACCAAAGAATCGCATATGCCAAGAACTCAACGCAACGATAACTTTATTGACAAAAGTTTCACGGTAATGGCTGATATCATCCTCAAGATTATGCCAGCCAAAAAGCAGGCGAAGGAAGCTTTTGCTTATTACCGGGATGGTATGTCAGCTCAAGCTGATGGCGAATACGCTGAAGCGCTGGACAATTATCATGAAGCGCTGAAGCTGGAGGAAGATCCTTACGATCGCAGTTATGTCTTGTACAATATGGGGCTGATCCATACTAGCAACGGCGAACACGATAAAGCTTTGGAATATTACAGCGAGGCTTTGGATCTCAATCCGAGAATGCCACAAGCACTGAATAATATTGCTGTAATTTACCACTATCAAGGGGAAAAGGAAAAGGAAGCTGGCAATATTGAAGGCGCGGAAGGGCTGTTTGATAAAGCTGCAGATTATTGGAAGGAGGCTATTCGCTTGGCCCCAAACAATTACATTGAGGTACAAAATTGGCTGAAGACGACAGGCCGATCGCAAATTGATGTGTATTTTTAACTAGGATGGGCATGGGGCACCGGGCATGGGGCATAGTTAGTAGTTAATAGTTGGTAGTTAAGCTGTCGCGCATTTAAACTGTATATTCAGGGCGGGCGGGACGCCCAACCCCTACTCCCCACAAGACTTTAAATTTTTTTGACATACAATTTAAAGGCAGAACAGCTTAGTGGTTTCTCTAATAACAAATAACCAATTCCCTATGTCCAATGCCCAATGCCCAATGCCCAATGCCCATTTCCCAATTCCCCATTCCCGATTTTTATGATTGACAGAGAAGAAGTTCGGAAAGTAGCGAATTTAGCGAGATTGGAATTAACGCCGGAAGAAGAAGAGCAGTTTACTGGTCAACTTAACGGTATTTTGGATTATTTCGAGCAGTTGAGCGAACTGGATACGAGTAAGGTACAGCCGACAACGCGGGCGATCGATGTTAGTAATGTAATGCGATCTGACGATTTGCAACCTTTTGCTAAGGGAGAAAGTATTTTGGAGGGAGCTCCCGATCGCGATGGGGAGTTTTTTAAAGTGCCTAAGATTATGTAGGGTTCCCGCTACGTACCTAACTGAGGGAAATCTATGCAGGGGCGGGCTAGCAATGCCTACCCCAAAAGCAGATTAAATTAACTGGCGAACAAGTAATAAGTAAGCCCGGTAAAAGCCACCCCACAAGCCGATTAAACTGATAGAAACCAAAAATAATCTCACTCATAGGGATAAATGTGTAAAGTTCATTCTTGGGGTGACAAATAGTCATGTACGTATTAATTGGTGGAGCAGGAATGATGGGGCTGGGTTTAGCCCAGCAGCTATTAACACTCGGTCATACGGTTGCAATCCTCGATGCCGACCCGCTTGCTTGTCGCTTTGCTCGTGAAAAAATCGGAGTGATGGCATTTGAAGGCAGTGCGGTGAGAATGGTTGCCTCAGTTGCAACAGATTTTGCTAAAGCGGCGATCGCATTCTCTGCCTTTGACTCTTGAACGAAACCAATGGTGGCATTCGTCAAAGCAACCCCCAAAATTACCCCTGAATCAATCCACTCTTTCAGAAATGCGGTCACTATGCCAGAGGCTAACAAAATGTAGATTAGCGGCTGATTCAGTTGCTTAAGAAATCGCAACCAGGCACTTTGTGGCTTCTGAGGCGTTAGTTGATTGGGGCCGAGGATCTCGCGCCGCTCCGCTGACACGTCGGAAGATAGACCTATTTCCAGGTCAGTCTCTAAAAGCCGAGCTACTTTCTCGACAGAGAGGTGATGCCAAGAGTGTTCTACTAATTTTTCTACATTCGTTGCAGTCATAACGTTTGTTGTCAAGCCAAGTGCTTCTCTGTTGTTTCGTCTTGTTTCTAGCGTCATTGATGAATGTGAGGGAAAAGTGATAGACTGATTTCTGTTACTCACATTTGGATCACATTTGCTTCCTATACTTAGGAAAAGAACCGACTGAGATAGCTTATAGACTTGCAAACCTTAGTTCACTGGATTTGATTTATGGTTGACTGTTGACTGTTGACTGTTGACTGTAGAAGGAGGGGTCAAAAAAATGAAAATTGCGCGAATTATTTGTTGGCAGCTTGATTCGACTTTCCGCCAGACTTGCGAAGCGCGGATTTGATATCATTCCGGCGCAGCCCGAATTGATATAAAAAGCATTCCTTTTGATGGATGAACTATGGTACATTTACTTGTTGAGTTCAAATGCTCAAAGACTTCATGCTGAGGTTTATCGGCAAAATTGCGTTTCCCAACAAAAAAAACAAACAAAGAATATGCAATTATTAAAGCTATTTGTGCAAGGAATCAGCGTCAGCACAGTTGCAATTTTGGGTTTAGGTGCTTGCACCCCCCCCAATACTTCACAGACAACTGTTCCATCTCCTTCTGCTCCCACAACTGCCACTGGAAATACGACTGTTCCCACCACTCCTGCGCCTGCAACCACCGCACAGACGCCTCAGAATCAAGACATTGACGATATTGCCGATCGCGTAGAAGAGGCCTTAGACTCCGATGGCACCCTCAAGCAATTCGATTTGGAAGCAGACGATCGGGATAATTCGATTGTGTTAACAGGGCGCGTTCAAACGGCAGAACAAAAAGCATTGGCAGAACAAATTGCTCGGCAAACTGCAGCGAATGTTTCAATCAATAACGAAATCGTCACTCAGTAGTTATTAATCCTCAAGTGGCAAGAGTATTGGACGCTTCTTGCCGCTTGAGGAATTGCTCTATCCCAGCCAGGAAACCTATGGATTTGGCAACCTTATTTGACTGGATGCGATCGCAAAAATAAATAGGACGGGCTCTCCGGCCCATCCCACAAAAAAAATAACTCTTGTGGGATGGGCCGGAGAGCCCGTCCCATCATCAATTGATGAAAAGGATTTTTGCAAGAGGTCTACTGGATGCGATCGCAATATTGAAAGAATAAACTTATTCAACAATCTCGTAACGGACTAACTGGCGAACATTTTGACGTGATAACTGGAGCTCTTGCGCGATCGCTTCCTCTATCTGGGTTGCGTCAGTCATTGGCAATTCTAATTCCAATCGCTTCAAAATCGGTTCTGCTGTTTCTACCGCAACCTGGGTGCTTCCTTGTTTTCGGTTAATCACCGCGTTGATCAGCAATATATTGACAGACACCGTTGCTTTAAGCTGGGTATCTGCCTGAAGTTTATTCTTTACGATCTGAGGTTGTTGTAATTCTTGAGCCATTAGGAAACTGGAACCAACCCAAAACGCGATCGCCACAAACGGCAATGGCAACCAAAACTCTGCACCTGATGCTTTTAGCCAACGTCTAATCATCCGCTATTCTTTTCCATCCATTCTGAGCCTAATACTATCTATTGGCACTTTAATACAACTTAATATCTCCTAAAATCTAGCTTAAAGAAGATGCGCGAATCACCTCAAACTCTAATAATTATGAAAACTGCAAGCTGCGAAGGAGGCGAGCCGAGATATGAGAGTTTTGCTGGTGGAGGACGACCCAAAGCAACTGATGCCGCTTCAAACAGTGCTGTCTCAAGCAGGGCATAGCGTGGATGGGGTAAAAGATGGAGAGACGGCCCAGTGGCTGTTATCAGAAAAAGAATATGATTTGTTGATTTTGGACTGGATGTTGCCACATATCAGTGGGGTAAATCTCTGTCGTCAATATCGATCGGCAGGGAAAACAGCGCCGATTTTGATGATCACGGCAAGAGACACCACGCCGGAAAAAGTAACCGGGTTAGACGCAGGTGCAGATGATTACCTGGTGAAACCGATCGACTTGGTTGAATTCATGGCACGAGTGCGGGCATTAAGACGGCGATCGCCCCTTTGGCAAGGAGCAATTGCTAGGATGATATTTTCCTAGACTTGTAGGTAATACTCACGACAATTGGTGTAGACTGAAGTAGCCTGCATAAAACCATCAGTAATGATGACTTGGACTTTCTCTCACTTCTCTCAAGCTTTGGCTTGAGAGCATCTCTGTAATCCTTGCGGTTCGAGGTTGGTCAAAACCAGTGAAGAATACACCTCCAAAATTTGTGCAAAATACGGTGAGAGCCATAAAAGTTAGGTGGCTCTAAAATTTTTCAAGCCCCCAACTGTGGTTAGAAAACACCCAGTTTGAGTAGCGCTTTAGGGATTTTCCTTAAAGCTTTGTGGGATACCACCATACTCTCAGACGTATCTGATGAGTGTGCTATATTCAGATTTTTGCCGATTGTCGGGGATTGTCTGAATTAAAAGTATCAGATACGCTCAGCCTTGAGGATCTGCACCTCCACCTCGATACTCTTACTGTTGAGCGACAAGGTGCAACCGTTTCCCTCTCCAGTCGAGAGTTTCAGTTGTTGGAATATTTTATGCGCCATCCCCGACAGGTTTTGACTCGCAGTCAAATTGAACAAGGCGTGTGGGAATGGGGGACTGAACCAGAGAGCAATGCGATCACTGTTCTAGTTCGCAAACTCCGCCAACGCTTGCAGGCTGTAGGATCGGCAGACTGGATTGAGAGCATTTACGCTATGGGTTATCGCCTCGCTTCCCCTGAAAAGTCACGATCGTAAAGGCAAGCCGTGTTCAATGAAAGTCGTCGCAATCTGGCTCGTTGGTTCACCCTCTCAATGGGAAGCATTCTCGTGCTGTTTGCTGGGGCGATTTATCAGATTGAGGTAAAAGATAAACTAGAGGCGCTCGATCGACTGCTGTATGACAAAACTAGAGTCATGGCTGCCAGCGTGCATTATGAAGTTCGCCAAAACCCGAACCAGGTCGATCTGAGTCATGTTTCCTTGTTAGGCAGTGGTTCGCATCCCCTTGCTGAAGATCTGATTTACGTGCGCTGGTATAACGCACAAGGGCGGCTAGTTCGTTTTTTTGGGAATTCTCCTCCCGATCGGTTAAATACGCCTTTTGATTATCTCACAGTTCGATCGACCGATCCACTTTTGGGAAAAGGAATCTGGCTGCGTCAGGTGACATTACCCGTTGAAGGTAGAACAGGGGTACTCGGTTATCTTCAGGTTGCAACTCCCCTGACCGAAACTCAAAACAGCCTCACTCAGCTTCAGATTGTGCTCACTCTCGCTGTCCCGCTGACACTGGGCTTAATTGCCCTCACAGGTTGGTTTCTCAGCGGGCTGGCGATGCAACCGATTCGGCAAGCCTATCAGCAGCTTCAGCGCTTTACAGCCGATGCCTCTCACGAGTTGCGATCGCCCCTGTCTGCCATTCTCACTAATGCCCAGCTTGGGTTGCTCATCGCGGCTGATGATTCACGTTACCATCCTCCCTTAGAAAACATTGTAGATACCGCAAAATCAATGGGAGCGCTCGTGAATAATTTACTGCTGTTGGCTCGTCATCAGGGGCGACTTGCACCGGAATCGCTCAGGTTAATCAATCTCAACGAGCTCCTCAGCAATTTAGCAACCCAGTTTCTCGCACTTGCAGAAGCCCAAAATATCAAACTTACCTGCGAATCACCGGAACAACGGATTGAATTATTGGCTGACCCTGATTTGCTACGGCAAGTAGTCGAAAACTTGCTTTACAACGCCTGTAAATATACTCCCATTGGCGGAACTGTAAAGATACGCCTAGTTCTTCATTCCAATTTGGCAGTTATTCAGATAATCGATACGGGAATCGGTATTTCAGAAGCGGACTTACCCTATATTTTTGATCGCTTCTATCGAGTAGACACCGAGCGATAGCTCGATAGTGGTGGATTTGGACTAGGGTTAGCGATCGTCCAACAAATTGTCAAGGCACACAGCGGACAAATACAGGTGACGAGTGCAGTGGGCCTGGGCTCAACGTTCCAGGTTGAACTGCCGCTCAAACCTTATCACTAAGCCGCCTCAAACGAGAGAGAAGGTACACTCTGCTTTATACGTAACTGTAATGTATAGCGGTTCTCAATAAAATGAGGTACACACCGCTCGCAACTGATGCCCTATGCCCTATGCCCTATGCCCTATGCCCTATACCCGCGAGAGCACCTCATGTTACTGAGAAAGGCTATATGTGGTGTATTTGGATGAATGCCGATGAAGCTGAAACATGATTTCTGGGTTGGTTTGGCGATCGCCGCGATCGTCCTGAGCTCTTGTTGGGACCCAACTACCTCACAAAGACAACCACCAGATATAAAACGTGAAATTTCACTGAAAGCAGTCCCGTTAGATAAAACAAAAGTTGTGATGGGACAAACCGTATATGTCCCTATTTACTCACATATTTATCACTACAATAGCCAGGATCAAGTCATGAATTTGTCAGCCACGCTCAGTATCCGCAATACGGATCTGACAAATTCGATTATTATTACTTCGGTGCGTTACTACGATAGTGATGGGAAATTGATTAGGCACGACATTAAGAGTCCAGTAGAACTCAAGCCCCTTGCTTCCACAGACTTTTTTATTGCAGCAGATGATACAAGTGGAGGCTCAGGTGCAAACTTTATTGTGGAGTGGGTTGCAGAAAAAACGGTTTATGAGCCTGTCATTGAAGCTGTCATGATTAGTACCTCTTCTTCTCAGGGCATTTCATTTATCAGTCCCGCTAAAATTCTCAAGCAACACAAGATGCAAAACTGATTTTACCGAATTAAATTATTGCTTTACAAGGTAGTTTGGGACGAGGGTAGAATGGATTGAGGGATTGCTAGCAAAAGGTTGTATTTTGCCAATAAAATGTCCATAGGTCAATAGAGTTCACATAAGACACTCATGGAGACAAAACCCTGTGAAAAACAGATCCTGCGTTGGCGACTCCTGCCCGAAGGGCTTATGTATCGCGCAAAGCTCTCTTCGGACAAAAAAACATTAACTGAACCGTATTGGTCTAGAGACAATGTGCTGTTTGTTATACTGATTTTTGGGAATATTATTCAGAACTGCTACCTTTTAAAAGACATCGACCTGTAGGTAAAAAATCGGGGAAAACCACTTATAGTGAAACACTTAATAATACTTTACGCCCGTGAATTTCTCGTTTGGTTGGTAAAACCTTGTCTTTCTCAAAAAAACTGTCAAACCATATTGGGGCAATTTTTAACTTTGTACCTCACTATAATTTTTGCATAAAAAAACGATATCATTACTGTGCATGACTACCCAACTTTTTTCTGTTAAGATTAGAGAGCTTGAGGGTGAATACTAAAAATATAAATGAGGACTTAGGGTATGCAAAAGCGACAATTGGGAACATCACAAATTCAGATTACCCCGATAATTATGGGGACTTGGCAAGCTGGGAAGCGGATGTGGGTGGGAATTGAGGATGCTGAAACTGTCAAAGCAATGCGCGCGGCTTTTGAGGCAGGTATTACCACCTTTGATACGGCTGAGGTTTACGGAGAAGGGCATTCGGAACAAATTATCGGTCAAGCACTTTCAGATGTGCGATCGCAAGTAGTTTATGCTAGCAAAGTTTTCGCCAACCACCTGAAACCTGAGTTGGTAATCGAAGCCTGCGATCAATCGCTAAAAAACCTCAACACCGATTATATCGACCTTTACCAAATCCACTGGCCCGCTGGCAGTTGGAATTCCGAGTTAGTGCCAATTGCAGAAACAATGGACGCCCTGAACAAGTTAAAAGAACAGGGAAAAATTCGGGCGATCGGCGTTTCCAACTTCTCCCGTGCCCAAATAGAAGAAGCCGCCCAATACGGACGCATCGACAGCCTGCAACCGCCCTATTCTCTGTTTTGGCGCTGGGTAGAAAAAGATGCTATGTCCTATTGTGTGGACAATCATATCTCAATCATTGCCTATTCATCTCTAGCTCAAGGAATATTGACAGGTAAATTCGGGCCAGAACACAAGTTTGAAGAAGGCGACCACCGCGCCAAAAATAAGCTGTTCATCAAAGAAAATTACGACCGAGTGCAAACAGCATTAAATCAACTCAGACCAATTGCCGATCGCCACCAGACAAGCTTGGGCAACTTAGCTTTAGCTTGGTTGATTTCCCAGCCACAAACAAATGCAATTGTCGGCGCGCGCGACGAAAAACAAGCCGCAGAAAATGCTAAAGCTGCTGAGGTAAAATTGAGTGAAGAGGAATTAAAAGAAATTGACGCGATCGGGCGAACAGTCACCGATCATTTAGACGATAATCCGGTAATGTGGAACTTCTAAAACAGAACTGACGCAACTGGCATATATAGTAAGGTACCCCGGAACTCACGCCCAGAGCACCATTCTCGCTTAACGCGCTAGAAGCCCGTTCCACCAAGAGTGAATTTCTTGTGGAATGGGCTTCTAGCCCGTTCCTAAAAAGCTAATGAGGTATAATATCTACTGCGCTGTGGAAATATTCAAAAAGTTAAAATCAAAAATCAAAAATCCGAAATCTAAAATCGAATGAGTTACTGCCTAAACCCTAACTGTTCCAAGCCGCAAAATCCCCCCGCAGTCAAATTATGCAAACATTGCCGTTCAAAACTGCTGCTGCGCGATCGCTACCGGGCTATAAAGGCGATCGGACAAGGCGGTTTTGGTAGAACATTCCTCGCCGTTGACGAAGACAAACCCTCAAAACCTCGCTGCGTCATCAAACAATTTTTACCTGCAGAAACCCCACTCATCCCATCAGCAAGCAATCGCAACAGCAAAAAAGCAGCCGAACTTTTTGAACAAGAAGCCATGCGATTAGACGAATTGGGCAAACACCCTCAAATTCCCGAACTATTAGCCTATTCCATCCAAGAGGGCCGACAATATGTAGTCCAAGAATTTATCGACGGGCAAAATTTAGCACAAATTGTAGAAACAGAAGGCAGATTTACCGAAAATCAAATTCAAGACTTACTCAATAGCTTATTACCCGTCCTTCACTTCATCCATTCCCACAACGTTATTCACCGAGACATCAAACCCGGAAACATCATCCGCCGCGCCGACCAACAATTAGTTTTAGTAGACTTTGGCGCAGCAAAAATTGCCACAGGTACAGCTTTACTCAAAACAGGAACCAGCATCGGCAGCCCCGAATACATCGCCCCCGAACAAGCTAGAGGCAAAGCATTTTTTACCAGCGATTTGTACAGTTTAGGGGTAAGTTGTTTGTATTTGCTAACTCAAGTTTCCCCTTTTGACCTGTTCGATCCTGGTGAAGATGCCTGGATATGGCGACAGTATTTGGCTAACAACCCCGTGAGTGAACAACTAGGGAAAATTTTAGACAAAATGATTGCCAATGCTACCAACCGCCGCTATCAAACGGCTGTTGAAGTATTAAAAGAAGTTAATCCCCAAGTTGCGATCTATCTAGCCATTCCCCAAACAATTACCAAGCCAGTCAAACCCGCCCCAACACCTGCCCAGTCCCAACAGCAAACCTATAACTGGCAATGTATTCACACCCTCACAGGTCATAAAAACTTAATTTACTCTGTGGCTTTTAGCCCCAACGGAGAAGTTGTAGCCAGCGGCAGCGATGACAAAACAATCAAGCTGTGGGGAGTTGAAGACGGGCAAGAAATTGTCACCCTCACAGGACACACTAACTCTGTTTATACAGTAGCTTTCAGCCCGGACGGAAAGATGCTAGCCAGTAGCAGCCACGACAAAACTGTCAAACTTTGGCGGATGAAAGATGGAGAAGAATTCCGCACCCTGATCGGTCACAGTAACTCAGTTTACGGCGCAGCTTTCAGTCCCGATGGCGAAATTATTGCTAGCAGCAGTTGGGACAAAACAATCAAGATTTGGCGAGTCAAAGACGGGCAAGAAATTCGCACGCTTGCGGGTCACATCAATTTAGTTTATTTTGTTGCTTTTAGCCCTGATGGAGAAACTCTTGCTAGCTGCGGTTGGGACAAAACAGTCAAAATTTGGCGAGTTAAAGATGGGAAGCTAATTCGCACACTTACAGGTCATACAGACTCCGTTCGCTGCGTAGCTTTCAGTCCCAATGAAGAGTTTTTGGCTAGCGGCAGCCATGACAATACTATTAAAATTTGGTGGGTCAAAGATTGGCAAGAAGTTTTAACTATCACAGGACATTCTTGGTATGTTGATTCTATTACTTTTAGTCCCGATGGCGAGATTTTGGCTAGCAGCAGCAATCAAATTATCAAGATTTGGCGGGTTAAAGACGGTGAAGAAATTTGTAATATTGCGGGTCATACTAACTCGGTTTATTCCGTTAATTTTAGCCCGGAAGGAGAGTTTATGGCTAGCGGCAGTAGTGACAAAAGTATTAAGATTTGGCAGAATACCATGTTTGTTTAATTGCCCGCAATCAAAGTTGTTTGTAATCGTTGGGCGGGGGCAGGTTTATGATGTTTGTGGGTTTTAGGCAATTATGGTTGGTGAACCTGCCCCTACAGGAATTACGATAAATTCACCGGACACGATATGATTCAACCGTTCTCCCTTTCAATTTTTCGCCGCAACTCCCGACTGACTGTACTTGTAGGGCGATCGCGCGACATTTGCCAGCATTCCTCCACAACTTTTGATACATTAAAATTGGGAAAATAACGGCTAACTGAACTTTCTACATATCGATCGTTTTGCAAGTCGTAAATTCTGAGCTTATTTTTCTTAAACAGCCACACTTCCGGCACTTTATAAGGCAAGTAATCATCTAAATCCGTGTAGCTAGTTACGTCTACTTCGATTACTAGATCGGGCGGCGGTTCAACACCCCAAGCAATCCCATCTTTACCAATAATTGTCGCACAACTATCGATATAAAAACAATAATCTGGTTCAATTCCTCTTACCTCCGGCAAATCCATCGTAATTGGTGTAAACGCTTCATAATCTCGCCCCAAGTAATCTAGGAAAACCATTGCCACCATTGCAATAATATGAGATTGTTTTCCGTGTACTGGTAAAGGGGACATTAACAAAATCTCTCCCGGTCGATATTTGATGCGTGGAATCGGACGATCGCCCAATTGTGCTACAAGTGCTTGGTAATCCTGCCAGTTTCCGGAGAATTTTATAAATGTTCCTGGGGGCAAATGAATTTTTTCTGGCGTAACAACTGCAAACATAAAACTTATACCTCCTGACTGAGGATGTGTGTTTTAAACAACTCAAAGCTATTATCAATCTATCTGCTTCACCACCTCCCAGGCTAACCCTAGCACCTCTGCAATTTGCTCATCCTTTAATCCCAACTGTCGTAATTTAGCAACCATTTCAATTTTAACTTGATTCGTGCCATCCTGGTAGTCGGGAGTCGGAGGCTGACTTTTATCTGGGGTAGGAGTGGGTAGTTCTGAGCAACCATTGATATAGTTAATTGTGTTGCTATCACCCTCAATATTATTACTATTATTTAAAGCAATCTTTATAGTTGATTGCCTTTTTAGGACAGATTTAAGATTACGTTTATCAACTGATTCGCCGAAAACATCAGATAACATATGCAAAAGCTTGTAACCTACATCCTTAGCATGACCCGCCGTACAGCCATAAGTATATGCAATATCAGAATACTTTTGTCGCTTCAGTATTCCCTCGATAATTCCGCGCTGCAAGTCATTGAGATGTTTGCCAGTCTTCGCGCAGACCACTTCATCTACAAATTGCAAGATATGGGCAGTGTCCATCAGTAGGGGTGTCGGAGAACTATAGTTAGTATACCCGACTTTATCCGTCTTTATCCGTCTTTATCCGCCTTGCATAGCGATTTTAGAAAGACCCGTCTTTTTCCGTCTTTTTTCGCTTTGCAGTTTTGAGCGATCGGTCTATGATACGGAAGAGGTAAAAAGCATCTTCGCTAGAGCAAGTCGCTGCGAACTTAATTCCGCTTCTCAACCGAGAGCGATCGGGAGAAAAATTATGTCGGTGTTCGATCAGCGCAGTCAGAAAGTAAACTACCAATACAATGATGCTGGAGATATCAATTTTGCAACAGTTCAAAATCAAGCACACCTTGTTAACGAGCTAGAGAATCTCAATTCTGAGATAACAAAAGCTGGAAATGCTCAAGTTATTGATGCGGAGATTGTTACAGATGTTCAATATCAAATTCAGAAAGCTGTTGACCAGTCTAAAAAGCCTGAGCCAAACAAGAATACAATTGTAGAACATCTCATTCAGGCTAAAGATTTTCTAAAAAATATCGCTGAAGTAGGTGGAATTGTTGCTGGTATTGTAAAGGCTATTGAATTAGTTCAGCAATTGTTTTAGAATCTGAAAGCTTGCACGGTGGATCAATGTGTACAAACTAGGGACAACTCTATAACAGCTAGTTGTTGCAAATTCATGACAAACTTTAATCAGCAAGACCAAAATATAAATCATCAAATTAACCAAGTAATTACTCGACAAATCGTCACTAATAACTTTAATGTTAACGATGAGTTAGTCGAAAATTTTGTAGAGATCATTGCTGGCATCCTCCCTCTTAATGCTGATCCACAAGTTAAGAAATCTTTGATACTTCAAGTAGTTATTGAATGTGAAAAGAGCGGACTTTTGCCACTTTCTTCTGCCGAGTTATTGTTAATATTTAATAAACTAAGTACACTAAGCTTACAAGAATTTAATAGGCTACTATCTTCTGATAACAAGTATAAGAAACTGAAAAATCGTCTCGGCTGGTTTATTCTTGGTGGAACTGGTGTTGCTGGTGCTACTGGGGTTGGGGTCACAGCAGTGCACTACCAGAAAGTCATTGAGGATCTGAAATCCAATGACGAGTTATATAAACCAGGTCGAGAACCTGATCCACCTAGTTACCTAACTGAGCCAGATGACCCAGAACGATTGCCAATAAATCGAGAACCCTATCTACCTAGTTTCGATCCCACTAAGTCAAATAACTTAGGACAATCTCTCAGAATAATTTCTAGACTTGGTAATGATTTCCTTTCTACACCATCTCCTCCTCCTCCTAGTGGTGGAGGTGGCGATAGTAGTCTCCCAAGTCAGTCTCACGATCAAGTAGTTGACAATATAATTGAAGGAAATCTTGAGGCAAGGGTTAGTGATGCCGTGGACTTGGGTAGCTCTTTTAGCGGAGGAATACCAGAACCTCAAACAAGTGGTTCAGATGGAGTTGCTGATTGTGGTGACATTCCTGACTGCGGCGATTGTGGTGACATTCCTGACTGCGGCGATTGTGGAGGCTGTGAACCTAGTTGCGGTTGCTTCATTGCTACTGCTGTTTATGGCAGCTATGATGCACCACAGGTAGTTAGTTTAAGGCGTTTTAGAGACGAAAAACTGATGTCATACTCAATAGGGCGATTGTTTATTGCAGCATATTATCAACTATCCCCGCCTTTAGCTCAATGGCTTAAAAATTCTCCACATTTTGCGAAACCTGTACGTCAAATTCTGGATCGATTAATATTTATTTTAGATAACAAATGATAAGTTTTCTATGTTTATTAAATTTACTATACCGAAACTTTTTATCAGCGAAACTCTATAATCTATCTCAAAAGCAGAGTTCTGCTAACACAAAGGCAAAGCGTAAAGGTATTATCACAAGATTTCTGTGGTTAGTTGCGCCACTGGTGCGCCTCATAGACAAATTAGGCTTGCGATTCTTGCTTGATTACGTTTCTATTCAAGCCATTCAGAGCTATCAAAAACATCTATCGCCTCACAAAGGCTTTTCCTGTGCACACAGCAGACTTCACGGTGCTGAGTCTTGCTCAGAATACTTCCGGAAAACTGTCGGAACTTATGGCTTATCAAAAGCAATTCCCCTATTTGAGCAACGACTGATAGATTGTAAACTTGCTAACGCAACGTTAAAGGCGAAACGTCTGAGTAAAAACACACCAATAAAGTCGGAGCGTTAAGAGAGCGGGTATGGCATAACCACTAATAGTCTAACACATTGTTTTTCTAACATTTTGACAAACAAACACGAGAAAATAGAATAACTCACTACGATCAAAATAACGAAAGTGTTAACCGCGATCGCCCTTCCTCCACCTCTTCAACAACTCCGGCGTCACCAAACCTTGCGGAAAAAATATCGTCCCCAAAACAATCAGCAACCCAAAAATAATTAAACGTCCATCCCGCAGAAATTGCGCCAACCAAATCGGCAATCCCTGAATAGTCGCCATCCCCCTCAAAACCTCCGGCAAAGCAGTAAACACCATCCCACCCAAAACTGCTCCCAGAAACGTTCTACTACCACCAATCAACACAGAAGTCAAGTAAATAATACTAGCATCAAAAGTCCCTTGACGGGCGTTCCAAGTATTCAAAAAATGAGCGCTAACTGCACCCACAACACCAGCTAAAACAGCGCCTAACGTGAAAGCCAAAACCTTATAAAAAGTTGGGTTAATGCCGATCGCATCAGCCGCCAACTCATCAGCCCGAATCGCCGCAAAAGCCCGCCCCACCCGAATCCGTTCCAGCCGATAGACAATCGCCATACTTACCAACAGTAAAGGTAGTACAATCCACAAATACTCGATCGGCGTTCCAAACGGTTGCGGAATCCCAAAAATGCCCACAGCCCCGCCAGTGATATCCAGATTCAGCGATAAAACCCGCAAAATTTCCACAAAAGCAATAGTTGCGATCGCCAAATAAATCCCACTCAACCGCAGCGCCGGAATTCCCACCAAAATCCCCAGCAACCCCGAAACAACCCCTGCAATTATCATCTCCACCAACAGCAATGGTAGAGGAAACAAACCCCCTGTCGGCTTAAACACCGTCGTAGACAAAATCGCCGCAATATACCCACCCAACGCATAAAAACCAGGGCTAGCGAGAGACAACTGACCAGTCATTAGAGGCAAATACAGCGACATTCCCAACATTGCACCCAGCAACATCGAGACAATCAGAAACCCATAAGTAGTAAAAAATGTAGCCATGATTTTATTTTAAATAATAAACATACTTAAATACCAACTTCATCTCAAATCCAGTCCCATCATAATCATTCATTTCTCTCTTCTCTTTCTCTGCGTTCTCTGCGTCCTCTGCGGTTAAATCATTCCGATATAATTAGTTTCTGTAGGGGCAATCCCCCCGTGGTTGCCCCAATTTGAATCACCTAATTATCTATCTATTTTACACCTTTTGAATCAAACGCCGTCCAAACAAACCCTGCGGTCTAACCAATAGCATAATAAACAATATGGCAAAAGCAACAGCATCCTTATAAGCCGAAAAATCTCCAGGTACAAAAGCCTCCACCAAACCAATGATAAACCCACCCAACACCGCCCCAGGAATACTCCCTAATCCACCAAGTACAATCACCGCCAAACCCTTCAAACCAAAAGCAATACCAAAATACGGCCCAGCAATACTCACACTCGAACCCACCAAACTTCCCGCCAAACCAGCCAGAAAACTGCTCACAAAAAACGTCAAAACAATGTATCTATCAGTATCAATACCCAACAGACTAGAAGTAGTAGCATCTTCAGCCACAGCCTGCATTGCTTTGCCAAATTTAGTGAAATTTATTAAGTAAGTTAAGACAGCTACAATCGCTACAGATACCGCAAAAATTACTATTTGAACAGTACGAATCGGAATAGGTTTATCTAGTGTTCCGAAATTAATTGCAGCAGGTAAATAGCCGTAAGTGTTAGCAGGAAAAGTGTAAATTTCCGCACCGACAAGATATTGGATAATATTGGCGATCGCAACTGCCACACCCAAACTAGAAACCACCGTCAGCAGAGGATCAGAGAGTCGGCGGCGCAAAGGTAAAAAAGCAATTCGTTCAACAATTACTCCTACCAAACCAGCCATGACACTTCCCAAAATTAACGCCACAGCAAAAGGCAACTGCAGGGGAATTCGAGCATTAGCCCACAACCCATTAAAACCGAAAGTACCTCCCATCAGCGCATAGGTGAAATAAGCACCCAAAGTAAATACTGCACCGTGAGCAAAATTAATAATTCCCAGAATAGAAAACACCAGCGTGTATCCCAGGGCAAAAATAGCATACACGCTGCCGATCGACAAACCATTCAAAAATTGTTGCAAAAACAGAGTTAAGTCCATCACCAGTTAGAGATTCGGCATCAACATTAAATCATTCAAAAACAAACAGCATACAATTTTTACTCTGATTTCTGACTTCCCCCCAAAGGGGCAGCGGGGTTGACATCAGACTCACACTCAATAACTCATCCGTGTATCCGTGTCAGAATCCGTGTCGTGCCTTCATTTCAAAAATTCAAACTTACCATTATTTCCATCAGCATCCATTTTTATCTGTGCCACATAAAAGTCTTTCTGATTAATCTCACCTTCAGGCGTAAAAGAAATTTGCCCCAAAGGCGTATCGTACTTGCCCACCAGCAACTGCTGATTCAAATTTGTACGCAACTCGGCCAATGGCTTTTCGCTAACCTTAGACTTAGCATTAATTGCCTTTAATGACTCCACAAAAACTTGTACGCCCGTAAAAGCCTGAGCGCTAAACTGAGGCGGTTCTTTCTTGAATTGAGCGCGATAAGCCTCGCGAAAAGCCTTATTAACTTCATTTTCGTATTCCGGGCTGTAGGCTTGGGCAATCAAAACCCCATCGCAAAGAGCCTTGCAAACAGGAAATACATTAGAAGTATTCAGACCGTTGCCCCCAATGATAACGCCTTTGTAACCCAACTCCCGCAATTGCTTAATTAAATTGCCTCCATCGGCGGCCAACCCAGAAATAATGATTAAATCCGGCTTGACATTTATCCCATTAGTGGCTTGAGATTGGAAATCTGTATCAGTAGTCAAGAATTTTTGGACTGTTGCCAATTCCAGTCCCATATCTTTAACCGTTGTCTGAAAAGTTTCAGTCTCAGATTTGCTAAAAGCATCGTTTTGAGCAAAAAACACTGCTACTTTCTTAATATTGGGGTTTTGCTTCAGTGCAGCTTTAACTGCATTAGGTGCTACCACGGCCACAGGCGCGGAGACTCTGGCCACATAATCGCCAATCTGGGGAATGCCTTTAGCGGTGTTGGAGGGGCCGAGTACGGGAACTTTTGCTCGATCGGCGATCGGATTTGCACTAAAAGCTTGTTGCGAGAGGGTCGGCCCCACAATACCTACCACCTTATCCTGATTGATCAGAGTGTTGAAGGCATTGATCGTCCCTTGTTCATCTCCACCGGTATCTTGGAACACCAGTCTAATCGGCGTCCCATCCACACCGCCCTTATCGTTGAAATACTTCTCAGCAATTTTCGCGCCAGCCACCTGTTCCTGACCCAGTAAAGCCACATTGCTAGTTTGCGCCACCCCAACCCCAACGGGAATAGCGGTAGAGTTCCCCGCAGCCGAACCCTGTGGCGAAGTTGCCGGAGATGGCGAAGTACCTGGAGATACTGTAGTCGATGTCTGGGGAGTGTTCGTCTGAGTGCAAGCGATCAGCAGTGAAGCGCAGGTAATGAATAAGGCACTAGGGCGAGCGGCAGGTTTTTTCATAAGCGGGCGATCGAACACATATATATAGACCATCTCTATATAGAACATCTATATGTGCAAATATTCTACCGATTCGCGGGAGAGACCCGGACCCAAAAACCTATTTCCGGGGCAAAAAGACCCCATAGCCATCAAGAGGAGTCAGCCAGCGGAGGTCGGAGAGCAACGTAAGAGCCGAAACCCTTGGTGTGTATAGGTTCAAAAAAAAATCAAAAATATTTTCACAAAACGCTTGACAACTCTGGGGAGAGTTGATACATTAATAAAGCGCCAGAAGGGAAGCGGTTCAAACAACCGCGAACTAAAGGTCAAAAGAAAGGCAAAAAACTGAACCTAGAAAAAAGAATAGTTTGAAAGCTTAAAGCACTATTAACCTCGTCAAAAAAATCAAGATTGAGA